>DATFDP010000242.1:0-33798 GCA_035252015.1 Terriglobales bacterium | reverse complement strand
CCCCGACGCCCGCGAAATCGGCTACTGGGTGCGCGCCGACAGCATCGGAAAAGGCATGGCCACCGAATTTTCCGCCGCTCTGACCCGGGTGGCTTTCGAGGTGGATAAAATTGCGCGGGTGGAAATCCACGTCGTTGTCGGCAATGAGTCCAGCGCCGCCGTGCCCCGCAAGCTGGGCTACATCCATGAAGCTACCGTGCGCCGCCCCCATCCGGGCGGCGGGCCGCTTTACGACACCATGATCTGGACTATGTTCGCGGACAAATATTTCGGCTCGTCGGCAGCATCACAACGTGTAGAAGCCTACGGTTTCAGTGGCGAGCGGCTGCTCTGATTCAAGCCAAAGTGTATTAGACTGCCCGCTGCCACCTGCACAACCCACCCGCCGCGTTGTACTATTTCGCCTACGCCCGGCGGAAGCTCCCGGGACCTGAACTCGGCACTTTAGCGATAAGCATTTGGCCCGCATGTTTTATTGCTGATAATGAAGATCTGATTGCTTGATTTTGTGCACGATTTCGGCGACCAGGGCTGGCGAAAAGCACTGATGGCTAAATGCCAACTGCTAAATGCTAAATGCTAAATGCTAAATGCTAAATGCTGAAGGAGACCCATGGTCCACGAACCCGCGACCCAGCACCAGCCCGCCAATATTGATTCCGTGTTGCAGGAAAGCCGCAGCTTTGCCCCACCGGCGGAGTTCAGCAAGCAGGCTCACCTCAAAAGCTTGGCTGACTACGAACGCCTGTACGCCGAAGCGGAGCGCGACCCCGAGGCCTTCTGGGGCAACATTGCCCGCGAACTGCACTGGTTCAAGTCCTGGGACAAGGTGCTGGAGTGGAACGCACCGTGGGCTAAGTGGTTTGTCGGGGGACAACTAAACCTTTGCTATAACTGTGTCGATCGCCACGTCGCAACCTGGCGCAAGAACAAGGCTGCCATCATTTGGGAAGGCGAGCCGGGCGACCTGCGCACCCTGACTTACCAGCAGCTGCACGTTGAGGTGCAGAAATTCGCGAATGTTCTCAAATCTCTGGGTATTAAGAAGGGCGACCGCGTCGCCATCTACATGGGCATGGTGCCGGAACTGCCCATCGCCATGCTGGCCTGCGCTCGCATCGGGGCGGTGCACTCGGTAGTATTCGGCGGCTTCTCCGCCAACGCACTCGTAGATCGCATTACCGACGCACAGGCCGTAGCTGTGATCACTCAGGACGGCGCCTACCGGCGCGGTTCCGCGGTCCACTTGAAGAAAGCCGTGGACGAGGCGCTGCCCGCTTGTCCGACGATTAAGCACGTGATCGTTTACAAGCGCACCGGCCACCACATTCACATGGAGCGGGGACGGGACCATTGGTGGCACGAGTTGATGGCGGTAGAGAACGGCAGTCCCTGCCCAGCTGAGCCTCTCGATGCCGAGCAACCGCTCTACATCCTTTACACTTCTGGAACGACGGGCAAGCCGAAAGGCGTGGTGCACACTACCGGCGGCTACTCCGTCGGTACGTACATCACCACCAAATGGGTCTTCGATCTGAAGGAAGAAGACACCTACTGGTGTACCGCCGATCTGGGCTGGGTGACCGGGCACAGCTACATCATTTACGGGCCGCTGCAGAACGGCGCCACTACTTTGATGTACGAAGGCGCGCCCAACCATCCCGTGCCTGACCGCTTCTGGCGGATTATTGACCGTCACAAGGTGAGCGTGTTTTACACCGCGCCCACCGCCATCCGCACCTTCATCAAGTGGGGCGAGCAGTGGCCGCGCAAGCACAAGCTCGATAGCCTGCGGCTGCTGGGTACGGTGGGCGAGCCCATCAACCCGGAAGCCTGGATGTGGTACCGCGACGTCATCGGGCACAACCGCTGTCCCATCGTGGATACCTGGTGGCAGACCGAAACCGGCATGATCATGATTACGCCTCTGCCTGGGGCGATTGCCGCCAAGCCCGGCTCGGCCACTCGGCCGTTTCCCGGCGTCGTCGCCGACGTGGTCACACGCGATGGCCAACCAGTGCCGGAAGGCTCAGGCGGCTACCTGGTCATCAAGAAGCCCTGGCCGGCCATGCTGCGCACTATCTACGGCGATCCCGACCGCTACGTGAAACAGTATTGGTCAGAAATCCCCAATATCTATTTCACTGGCGATGGCGCCCGCAAAGATAGAGACGGCTACTTCTGGGTGATGGGCCGTGTGGATGATGTGATCAATGTAGCCGGGCACCGCCTCAGCACCATGGAGGTTGAGTCCGCGCTGGTGGCTCATCCTAAAGTGGCCGAAGCCGCGGTCGTCGGCCGGCCGGACGATGTGAAGGGCCAGGCCATTGCCGCCTTCGTAACTCTGGAACACGGCAACCAGCCCTCGGCGGAGCTGAAAGAAGAACTGCGCAAGTGGGTGGCGAAAGAAATTGGCGCTCTGGCCAAGCCGGACGACATCCGCTTCAGCGATGTCTTGCCCAAAACGCGTAGCGGCAAAATCATGCGCCGTCTGCTGCGCGAGCTCGCCTCCAGCGGCGAAGTCAAAGGCGATGTTACAACCTTGGAAGACTTGAGCGTAATTGCCAAGCTGCGCAGCAGCGAAGAGGCTTAGATGAGCGAACCGCCGGCCGCACTGCTGCTTGGAGTTTTCGAAACGCATGTACAGGTAAAGAACCTCGAAACTGCAATGAGGTTCTACGGGGACATTCTTGGACTCGAACTCGGCTTCACGGTAACGGAACGCAGCGCCGCGTTGTACTGGGTAGGCGGAAGAGGGAAGACGATGCTCGGGGTTTGGGAAAACCCTCCCTGGCTTCCTGCGGATTCGGCAGAGCGCATCGTCCCTCAACACCTTGCGTTTGAAGTTACCCCTAATCATCTGCAGGCGGCAATCCAGCGCATGAAACAGCGCGGCATCCAAACACGTAATTTTTTCGACCAGGTTACCGACGAGCCGAGTGTGTTTGGCTGGATTCCAGCGGCTGCCATCTACTTTAATGACCCAGATGGACACTTGCTGGAGTTCATCGCCAAACTCCAGGAGGAACCGATGGCCGAGGTCGGTGTCGTTTCCCTCACGGAGTGGAATCATCTTCCCAGGCACTGACAGCAAAGCTGAGAGCGGACGATGACTCCCCCAAAGACTTCCAGATCGGGAAGGGTCCTGCTCTGGGAATGGCAACCCGCATCCCCCGTACTCTCGTTTTCTCCACTCCCCCATACTCCATGCGAACATCGCCCTAGCGCCTAAATTGTGCGCGAGGGGACAGCTACTCATGAGCAGCCTCCCAGATCCCAGCCAGAGCGCGGCCTCAGCCACTGCCGAATCGCTGCGCAGCGAAGAAATTCAACGCCAGCTCAAGCAGTTGGGCGGGCGTGACCTGCAACTGTGGTCCATCGGCATCCTGATTCTTGTGGTGCTCGCCGCGGGCTTTGCCGCCGTGGTCGCTCCCAACGTGGCCTGGCGCGGACTACCCGGCACAGGTCTGGTGGAGTACCGCTGCTTGCCGCAGCTATTCTTTGGCCTGATTTCGCTCATCCTGCTGTTCAATATTTATATCGGTATTCAAAAGCGCAGCCTGAACTCCACCCGCGCTGCGCTCATCCGCGAACTGGTGTTCAGTGAGCGTCTGGAGAACTTCACCCTTATTGATCCACTGACTCAATTGCTGAATCGCCGTTCCCTTGACCAGATTGTTCCCCGCGAAATCGCGCGCGCCAACCGCTCCGGCAGCCACCTGACCTTCGTGCTGGTGGAGGTGGCCGGCTTCAAAGGCCTCAACGACCGCCTGGGTAATATTGCCGGTGATCAGTTGCTGGTCGAAGTGGCGCGCTTGCTGAAGGGCACCTTCCGCGGTTCGGACGCCATCATCCGCTACAGTGGCGACCGCTTCCTCATCATCATGGCCGATACCAATGAGAAGCGCGCCGCTTCCGCCATGCGCCGCCTCATGGATATTGTGGACCGCTGGAATCTCAATACCAGGTCCGGCTGGGAGATGGTGCTCAACTATGGAATTACGCAATATGCCATCGGCGCCAGCGCTGCGGAATTGCTCATGGCTGCGGACCAGAACTTAGTCCAGCAGCAGGCCAAGGCAGCCCCCAAGGCGGCGCCTCTAGCTGCTACCGGCGTGTTGTCGAAATGATGTGCTGAGGCCGCGACCGCTACGCGTCCCTGAATTTTTCTCCCTGGGTCCAAGTTCGGTAGAGTCCCATTTCAGGATGAAGTTGGCAGTATGAAAGCCATTCGGCAGTTTGTTCTTCTCCTCCTGGCGCCCGCCTGTGCAGGCTGCGCTCACACCAGCAAAATTGCCGCTCGCCTTTATGTTCCCCTCCGCTGCATCGAGAAGGTGAACTGGACCAGGCCTTGCGCTACCATTTCAGAGCACCTGGTCAAATGCGATGGCGTCATGGTGACCACCAGTTGCGTCTCCTCGCGTGCCGTCAAGAGCGACATAGAGCACAAGAACATGTCAGGTCCGAACTGACGCGTTCGGGCGTGCTGTAGCCTCCAGATCCGCGCCGTCATGTGCGCCATCTGTGGCTTTCCTCACACCCTCTTGTGACCCCCCTCACTGCCTCTTGGCCCATTTCGGGCCAAGATCAAAGGTTGCCGAAGGCTGTTTCTACGCAAGGAGTGTGCCATGCAAAAGGTGCTTATTCTAGGTGCGGCAGGCCGTGATTTTCATAACTTCAACGTCGTCTTCCGCCACCGCCCCGAGTTCCAGGTTATAGCCTTTACTGCCACCCAAATACCCGACATCGCTAACCGGCGTTATCCCCCGGAACTGGCTGGCCACCTCTACCCTCAGGGCATTCCAATTGCCGACGAAAAGGAGATGGAAAGCCTCATCTCGGAGCAGGGAATTGACGTGGTGGTCTTCTCCTACAGCGACGTCTCCCATCCCAACGTCATGCACCTGGCCTCGCGCGCCGTGGCCGCCGGCGCCGACTTCTGGCTGCTGGGAACGGAGCACACGCAGCTCAAGTCGAGTGTGCCCGTCGTTTCCGTATGCGCCGTGCGCACAGGCTGCGGCAAGAGCCCGGTTTCGCGCCGCGTAGCCGCTGAACTGCGCCGCCTGGGGTGGAAGCCGGTGGCCATTCGCCATCCCATGCCCTACGGCGACCTGGCCCAGCAGGCGGTGCAGCGCTTCGCGTGCCTCGAAGATTTGGAACGACATAAGTGCACCATCGAAGAGCGCGAGGAATATGAGCCCCACATCGTGAACGGCACCGTGGTTTATGCCGGCGTGGATTACGAAGCCATCCTGCGCCAAGCCGAACGCGAAGGCGACCTCATCCTCTGGGACGGCGGCAATAATGACACGCCCTTTATTTCCTCCAATTTGGAGATCGTAGTTGCCGATCCTCATCGTCCCGGCCACGAACTCGGCTACTATCCCGGCGAGGTCAACCTACGCCGCGCCCATGTAGTGATCATCAACAAAGTGGACACTGCCTCCGCCCACAACGTGGATGTCGTGCGCCAGAATGTGCGCCAGCACAATCCCAGGGCCACCATCATTGAAGCTGCCTCCAAGGTCTCTGTCGCGGCTTCGGAACAGATCAAGGGATGCCGCGTGCTGGTGGTAGAGGACGGTCCCACGCTCACCCACGGAGAAATGCCTTATGGCGCCGGCGTCGTGGCCGCGCGGCAGTGGGGTGCCGCCGAGTTGATGGATGCCCGACCCTACGCTGTCGGCTCTATTCGCGGTACCTATGAGCGCTTTACTCACCTCACCACTTTGCTTCCTGCTATGGGCTACAGCGCCATCCAGCGGCACGAGTTGGAAGAAACCATTAACCGCGTGCCCGCCGAACTGGTGCTAGTGGCGACGCCCGTGGATCTGGGTGCCATTCTGCGCCTGAACAAGCCTTGTGTGCGTGTGGGCTACGAGGTGGAGGAGCGCACAGACCCGACCATCGCCGATGTTCTGGCCAAGTTCACCGCCCGCCACGAGCATCCCCTGGAAGCGGCGCGTATCACGGTTTAGGAGGGAATAATGCCCAGTGCTTCGGTCCGGCCGCGCGATTTCCTTAGCATCCGCGACTTCACGCCGGCACAAATCAAGCAGTTGCTGCACCTTGCCCAGCAGATTAAAGCCGATCCTGCCGCCTACTCCAATGCCCTCAAAGGCAAGACCCTGGCCATGATCTTCGAGAAGCCTTCGCTGCGCACCCGCGTGACTTTCGATGTCGGCATTCACCAGCTGGGAGGTTTTTCCCTATATCTCTCTCCTGCCGAGATCAACCTGGGCAAACGTGAGTCGGTTTATGACGTGAGCAAGAATCTAGAGCGGATGGTACAGGGCATCATGATACGTACCTTCGCTCATGACATCGTGGAACGGATGGCCAGCTACGCATCCATACCCGTCATCAATGGCCTTACCGACTACAGCCATCCGTGCCAGGCTATGGCTGACTACCTGACCATGCTCGAACAGAAGGGCAGGCTGGCCGGCCTGAAGGTCGCCTTCGTTGGGGATGGTAATAACGTTGCCCACTCGCTGATGTTTGCCGGCGCGCAACTGGGTGCCCACGTCTGGGTAGGCACGCCGTCCGGCTACGAGCCGCTCAAAAATGCGCTCGCCTGGGCAGAGCATCGCGCGGCAGAAACGGGCGGCAGTTGCACCATCACCACAGATCCGGTGGAGGCGGTGCGCGGCGCTGACGTGGTTTATACGGACGTGTGGGCCAGCATGGGCGCGGAGGCTGAAGCCGACGAACGCCGCCAATACTTCCTTACTTACCAGGTGAACGCCGCCCTCTTTTCGCTGGCTAAGCCTGACGCCATCTTCATGCATTGCCTGCCAGCCCATCGAGGTGACGAGGTTACCGACGAGGTCATTGATTGCTCGCGATCCGTTGTTTTTCAGCAAGCGGAAAACCGCCTCCACGTTCAGAAGGCCATCATGCTGCAGCTGATGAAGGAGACGGTGGGGGAGATCGTCGCAACAAAGACGGAGGAATTAGTGCACGTGTGAAGCGGGAGTCAGGAGGCAGTAGTCGGGAGTCAGTATGAAAGGTTATCGCGACTTGGTCGTGTGGCAAAAGGCAATGGAGCTTGTGACCGATGTCTATCGAGTCACATCCGATTTTCCCAAGCATGAGCTCTATGGTCTTACGGGCCAGATTCGGCGGGCAGCGGTTTCGGTTCCAGGTAACCTGGACGAGGGGCACGGCCGCACATCTCGCCGCGAATTCCACCGATTTATCAGCCAGGCTCGTGGGTCGTTGGTGGAAGTAGAGACTCAGTTGGAGATCGCTCGAAACCTGAGCTCTCTAACAACGCCAGCTGCCTCCGAGTTGTTGGCCAAAGCGGGTCGCGTGGGCCGAATGGTGAACGGGTTAGGGGCATGGTTAGAGTCCCGAGAAGGTTCTAAACCGACTCCCGACTCCTGACTCCCGACTACCCAAAGCGGTGAACATGCCAAAAGCCATGCTACTCGCGATAGGCGGAAACTCTCTGATCCGTGCAGGGGAAAAGGGAACAGTTGCCGAGCAACTGGCTAATGCCCGCCGCACCGCCGGCGCCATCATCGGCCTTATTCGCGACGGCTACCGCCTGGTGATTACCCACGGCAACGGCCCCCAGGTAGGTGCTGACCTGCTGCGCTCTGAGCGAGCCGCGGACCAGGTTCCCGGTCTTCCCCTCGACGTGTGCGGCGCCGCCACCCAAGGCGAAATCGGCTATCTGCTTTGCCAGTCACTGCGCGATGAACTGGACTCTGCTGGCCTGCAAGTCCCCCTGGTCAGTCTGATCACGCAGACCGTGGTTTCTCTCGATGATCCCGCCATGTGGCATCCCACCAAGCCCATCGGGCCTTTCTATTCGCGCGCCGACGCCGAGCAGCGGAAGCACGCTTTCGGCTGGGAGATCGTGGAAGATGCCGCTCGTGGCTACCGCCGTGTGGTTCCTTCGCCTGAGCCCATTGATATTGTCGAGCTGGAAGTTATCCGGGATCTCGTCAACGACGGTGTGCTGGTTGTCGCGGTGGGTGGCGGCGGTATCCCTGTAGTACGCCGCAGCGGGAGCCTGCAGGGAGTGGAAGCAGTGATTGATAAGGACCGGGCCTCCGCCCTGCTTGCCTCTCGCCTGGGTATCGACATTTTCGCTATTTCCACAGATGCCGACTTTGTCTATCGCGACTACAAGAGCCCCACCCAGCGGCCCTTAACGCACGTTACTGTTTCAGAAATGGAAGCATATCTTCGCGCCGGCCAGTTTCCCCCAGGCAACATGGGACCCAAGGTCGAATCGGCGCTTCTTTTCCTGCGCAATGGCGGTCACGAAGTCATCATTACCTCGTACCAGCATCTATACGAGGCGGTGGCGGGCTTCGCGGGAACACACATCGTCCGGGACAGCGAACTGGCGGCCGCAAGCGCCGAACACGAATACGCCGACTTGCGGCTGAAAGGCAGGTGAAATCATGCGACACGGAAGTTTTGCCGCCGCTCGGCAGTCGGAATACGTGGCCGAACTGAAACGGCAAAGTGATTTTCCCAGGCTGCGGCACGTCATCGAGTCACAGCAGTTCACGGTGCCTTTGCTCATGGAGCTGTTCGACCGCTCCCGCGGGATGGAACGGGTCGTAGCCCGCGGCGGCACACTGGATTATCAGAATAAGATTCTGGCGACGCTCTTCTACGAACCTTCCACCCGCACCCGCTTCTCTTTCGAAGCTGCCATGCACCGCTTGGGTGGACGCGTGCTCTCCACCGAACGCGCCGGAGCGTTCTCCTCGGCTATGGAGGGCGAGCAGGTGGAGGATTCCATTCGCATCATCGGCAACTACTCCGATGTGATTGTTATCCGCCATCACCAGGCCGGCGGTGCGGCGCGCGCGGCTGAGCTGTCGCCCGTGCCAGTCATCAACGCCGGCGATGGCGAGGGCGGGCAGCATCCCACGCAAGCCCTCCTCGACCTGTACACCATCTATCACGAGCGGCCTCTGGATGGCCTGAGCGTGGCCATTATCGGCGAACTCGATAAGGGGCGCACGGCGCGCTCGCTCGCCTATCTGCTGGCCAAGTTCGAGCGCATCAAACTATTCTTTGTCAGCCCGCCCGAGCTGCAGATGAAGCCCGACATTCTCGAGTACCTGGACGAGCACGGCGTTCGCTACGATCTGGAACCAGAACTGGATCGCGTGCTCGGAGAGGTGGACGTGGTCTACCAGACCCGCATCCGCCCGGAGCGCGTGGGCAATAGCGAGCTGCTGCGACGTTATGCCATCAACTCCACAGTGCTGCCGCGCATGAAGCCGAGCGCCATGATTCTTCACCCGCTTCCGCGAACGGTGGAATTGGATAAAACGGTGGATAGTGACAAGCGTGCTCTTTATTTTCGCCAGGCCACCAATGGACTCTACGTGCGCATGGCGCTGCTGACCATGTTGCTGGATAGAGACTAGGAGTCAGGAGTCGGTGGTCAGTAGTCAGCAAGGCTTACTAGGGCCGAATGTGAGATTCAGAACTATCTGTGGGCTAAGGAGTACGTCGGAGGCAGTGTTATCTGCTGACTTTCGACTCTTGACTACCGCTTCTAAGCGAGGACACTATGCCTGCTATCGCCGAACAACTTAACACGCAACCGTACGTTGACCTGGAGAATGCCTACGGCGCCCACAATTACGATCCTCTGGATGTGGTCATCGAGCGCGCCCGGGGCGTCTGGGTATACGACGTCGAGGGCAAGCGCTACCTCGACTGCCTCGCTTCCTACTCCGCCGTCAACCAGGGCCATTGTCATTCTCGCATTCTGCAAACGCTCATCGAGCAGGCTCATAAGGTCACGCTCACCTCCCGTGCATTCCGCAACGATCAGTTGCCGCTGCTCTACAAGGAGTTGCACGAGTTGACCGGCTACGACATGGCCCTGCCTATGAATTCTGGCGCCGAAGCCGTTGAAACGGCGGTCAAGACCGCCCGCAAGTGGGGCTACACCGTCAAAGGCGTGCCCGAGTGCCACTCGGAACTCATCGTCTGCGCCAACAATTTTCATGGCCGCACCATCACCATCATCAGCTTCTCCAGCGATGAGCAGTACCGCCGCGGCTTCGGTCCCTTCACTCCCGGCTTCAAAGTCATCCCCTATGGCGACCCGCGCGCTCTCATCGGGGCCATCACCGCCAACACCTGCGCCTTCCTGGTCGAGCCCATTCAGGGCGAGGCCGGCATCATTATCCCGCCCGATGGATTCCTGCGCGAAGCGGCCGACATCTGCCGCCGCAATCGCGTGCTGCTCATGGCCGACGAAATTCAGTCCGGCCTGGGCCGTACCGGCAAGCTCTTCGCCTACATGCACGAGGGCATACATCCCGATGTGCTGATTATCGGCAAGGCGCTCGCCGGCGGTTTCTATCCCGTCTCAGCCGTGCTGGCCTCGAAAGAAATTCTTGGTGTCTATCAGCCCGGCGATCATGGCAGCACTTTCGGTGGTAATCCGCTCGGCTGCGCCGTGGCCCGCACCGCCTTGCGCGTTTTGATGGAAGAAAAGATGGTCGAGCATTCGGCCGAACTGGGCGCTTATTTCCTCGACCTTCTGCACACTCTGCACAGCCGTGACCTGTGTGAAGTCCGTGGCCGCGGCCTGTGGATCGGCATCGAGATGAACAGCCCGGCCCGCCCCTACTGCGAAGCCCTCAAACGAGAGGGCATTCTCTGCAAGGAAACGCACGACCGCGTGATTCGCATCGCTCCGCCGCTGGTCATCACCCGCGAGGAGATTGATTGGGCCTTCGAACGCATCAAGAAGGTGATTGAAAAGTGACACCGCAAGGCGCCATGCCGAGCCGTTTCAGCGGTGCGCACCTCGCGTGCGCTGCCACAGCTCTGGTGTGAAGCAACTTTGAAAGTGCTGAATTCCCACCCGCAGGGCGAAACAGCTTTTAGCCCAGGGCGGAGCCCTGGGAAGGTGTGCAGAAAAATCAGCGGCGCGGGCCGAGCCCCGTGAGGGAGCGCAGCAAAATACTCCGCTTCTCTGGCCAGCTCTGCTATCCATCAGCTATCATCAACTCTCATGTTTACGCGGGTCCTCTTCTGTCCTCCTACGTACTTCGAGGTGCGCGAGGTCAAGAATCCTTACATGCGCGGCCTGCTGCAGGTGGATCCGGTGCGGGCGCAGCACCAGTGGGACGGTGTGTGCGAATCCTTTCATGCCGCCGGTTACACCGTTGAACTCATTGACCCGGTGCCCGGTCTCGAGGATATGGTCTTCGCCGCCAATCCTGTCTTTGTCGGCCACCATCCTACCCACGGCCGCTTTGTCGTTCCCGGCCGCATGCGCTACATCTCCCGCCGCCCAGAAGTGCGCCATTACGTAGAGTGGTTTCGCTTCCGTGGCTACAAAGTGCTTAATCTTGAGCTTGGTGATGATTTTCTCGAGGGCCATGGCGACCTGCTCTGGGATGGGGACGGCAGCAGAGTATGGGCGGCGCACGGATTTCGCTCTACCGTGGGCGGAATCGAAAAATTTGCCACGGCCATGAGACAAATGGACATTCCAGTGATCCCGCTGCAACTGGTAGACGAACACTTCTACCACCTCGACGCCTGCTTCGCCCCCCTGCGCCCAGGCGCGGCTCTAATCTACTCGGGCGCTTTCGGCACCGAATCGCTGGCCAAAATTCGTGCCCAGGTCCCGCGTCTTTACGACGTGGATCGCGAAGACGCGCTCAAATTTGTCTGCAACGGCGTCTCCGCGAATGGCAAATTTCTCACCCCTGCAATTACCCAATGCGTCCGGGAAGCCCTTGTCAGGGAAGGCTTGGAGCCGGTGGTGCTCGATACCTCGGAGTTTCTGAAGTCGGGCGGCAGCATCTGCTGCCTCAAGCTGTTTTTCGACTGATTCGACGGGTGCCATTAATCTCTATAGGGTAAATCGCTGACCTCGTTTATCGGTTGAAATACTGCGTTGCTGAGCTCGCTGAGCACGATGGCCACGACTGTCCCAGCGGCAGCCAAAGCTGCTCCGATAGCCTGAAACTCTCAACTGCCGACAGCTGGCTGAAGACCAACCTGGACCCGCTCCTCTGCAGCGCCCTGTTTCAGAAAGACGGCTTACTAACCATTGTTTTTGATGAAGCAGCTACTTCCGATAGCTCGCATGGCGGCAGCCACGTTGCCATGCTCGTCGTCGGACCCGCTGTTAAACCCGCTTACCAGCCTTCCACCTTCTACCAGCACCAGAACACCCTGCGCCGGCTGGTCAGCAGCACTGGCGCCACTGCAGCTCTCGGCAGCTCTGCTAACGCCAACGACATGAGTGAATTCCTGAGTTAGAACTCTGGACAGAGTCGGCCCCGCTGTTTTGAAATGACAACTCCGCGCCAGGATAGCGGCTCCAAGTAGCCAGGACACTCTTGTGCGGCCACCTTACCTTTACCTCGCACTCTCCTTCGTGATCCTCCCGGCTTTGGCGGTATCCATCTCCTGCAGCGGTGCTCGTGGCATGTCGAGCCCCAGCTCTAGTCCTGCCCAAGGGACGGTCCCCCAGTTTGGCCAGGTGGTGCTGGTTGTGGAGGAGAATCACAGCTATTCCAGTGTAATCGGCAGCTCTGCCATGCCCTACCTGAACAGCCTGGCGCACCGTTACGGTCTTGCGACCAACTATTACGCCAACGTCCACCAGTCCATCGGCAACTACTTCATGCTGACCACCGGCCGAATCATCACCGGTGACGACAGTTTTGTTGGAACCGTCGACACCGACAATCTAGTGCGCGAATTGCTCGCCGCAGGTAAAACCTGGAAGTCTTATGCTGAAAGCTTGCCCTCAATGGGCTACACCGGAGGCGATGTTTTTCCTTACCTCGAGCACCACAACCCGTTCTCCTATTTCAGTGATGTGCGCGGCAACAGCGCCCAGTTGGAAAACTTGGTGCCGTTCACCCAGTTTGCTGCCGACTTGTCGGCGAACAATCTGCCCAGTTTTGCTTTTGTGCTTCCCAACGCAGAGCACGATGCCCATAGCTGTCCCGACGGCAGCTTGAACTGCGACGACTCCGTGCGCCTTTCCACCGCCGATAATTGGTTGCAGGCCAATATTGCTCCTTTGCTTGCCAGCAGCGCGTTTCAGAAGCATGGATTGCTGGTCATCGTCTTTGACGAGTCCTTCGATATTGACCTCGCCAACGGCGGCGGACACGTGCCTATGCTGGTCATCAGTTCACGGGCAAAATCCGGTCACCAGTCCACCACCTTCTTCCAGCACCAGAGCACACTGCGCATGCTGATTGAGGCCACAGGCGCAAAGGGATTCCCCGGCGCTTCGGGCGCGGCGCCCGATATGGGCGAGTTCTTTCAGTGATGGAACTCCCTAAGCGGCAGCGCCTTCGCCGGCTGCAATCTTCACCGACCCGGAGCAAACTGAAAATAGAAGCTCCAGCTGGGTTGTGATTCCCAGTTTGCGGTAAATGCTGTGCAGGCTCTGTTGCACTGTGCGTTCGGTCAGGTTCAGGCAGCGGGCTGTTTGTTCCGAGGTCAGGTTATTCAGAACACAGCGCACGATCTGCTGTTCGACGGGGGTGAGCGGTTCCGACATTGGCATCCTCCCTCGTTGGCTGGGGCCCGGGTTCCTTCCAAGGCCGTGATTGAGGTTAATGGGCGCTGGGAGATGGTATCCGATTGCCCAGGTAGCTCCTGGTTCGAAACTGCCTGGGCAATCTGATCTACGAAGTGGCTTGAACGAACCTTAACCTGACTCCGTATCCTTGGGAATGGCACATCAGTGCTATCTGCATTTCCCCTGCAATTGCACATTGGCGAGTGCATTCGCTTTTACGTGGCCACCGATCGGACAGTTTCCAAGCAGCCGACGAGAACTTTGTATAACCGTGGAAGCGTGCGGCTTCAGCCGCACGAATATTATTCAAAGAATGGATTTAGCCCGGTAAAACGCGGCCATGAAGCGGCGAAAGAATAAAGTACCGGGCGCAAGCCAGAGCAAACCGAAGTGGAAAAAAGGGGGCCCGGCGAAAATGTTACGCGCTGCACAGCGCCGCTCCGCCGGCAATCCCGGCGTCCGCGCCATACCGCGCCATCATCAGCGGAATTTCCTGGCAGCGCGAGTTGATGCAGCATCCCGCCAGCCTCTGGCGGATCTCATCAAACAGCGGCTTGAGCATGGCTGCCACTCCTCCCCCCATCACTATCACGTCCGGCTCCAGCAAATCCACCATGTTGCCCAGCCACAACGTCAGCAGATCAACCGTTTCCAGAAGGGTTTCCCTCGCCAGGGCATCGCCTGCCGCATAACCTTGCCCCACCATCTCTGGCGTGATCGCCTCGGAATTGCCTTTGGCCAAATCGAGCAGGATTGACTTCTGTCCGGCGGCTAGTTTGGTCCGCGCTCTCCGTGCGATCGCCGGCCCGCACGCCAGCACTTCTATGCATCCTGGCTTGCCGCACCCGCAGCGCGGCCCGCGGTAATCAATGCTGACGTGACCACCTTCAGCTGCTGCCCCGGTCCGCCCATGGTAAATTCGCCCGTCAAAAACAATTCCCGTACCAATCCCAGTGCCAACGGTGGCGTAGAACACGTTACGATAGCCCCGCCCCGCTCCCCAACGGGCCTCCGCCAGCGCCGCCGCATTGCCATCGTTATCCAGCTTTACCGGCACGCCGAAAGCCCGTTCCACTTCCGCCACCAGCGGATAATTGCGCCAGCAGGGAAGATTCGGAGGATTGATCACCACGCCGGTATTGGGATCCACTGGTCCCGGCGAGCACAGGCCGATGCCGCGCACCACTTCGGAGAAGCAAGATCCTGCGCCCAGTTTCCCCCCGACCGCCTTGATAGCAGAGACCACTGCCGCCAGTCCTGCCGAAGCCTCGCCGCTGGCCGCCATGGGTGTGCGTATCTGGTGCAGGATAGTGCCGCTCTCATCCACCACCCCGGCGGCTATTTTGGTGCCGCCGATGTCCACACCCATTGCCAAGCCTTGCTCGGGTAGTGTCATGTCAGCGGCTGCGCGATCTCCGGATTTGTGGCGCGGTCGCTATCGCCCGCGAGCGATGGCCCACGAAAGGCGCTCTATCCGTTGCCGTACCGTTCACTGTTGGGCTTCGATCCCCTCAACGCGAAAAATAGAATGTACAAATAGCACACCGCCGGCACAATCAGGGCATAGTGCAATCCCTGTCCCCACAAAGCGCCGCCGTACGACCTGGAGTTGATCAAGTCTCCGACCTTGCCCACGAACCATGGAATGGCGGCCCCACCCACAATGGCCATGATCATGATTCCTGAGCCGTCCCCGGTCAGTGGTCCTAACTCCGCCACACCCAGGGTGAAAATACTGGGGAACATGATGGAGTTGAAAAAGCCCACCAGCAGAATCGCCCACATCGCTACATGGCCGTTGCTGAGCACAGACACGGTGACCAGCAGCGCCGCCATAATGGCGCAGAAGCCCAGCAAGCTTCCCGTTTTGATCTTCTGCAGGAGCGCCGATCCAATAAACCGCCCCACCATCGCGCCCAGCCAGTAGAGCGAAATGTACTTGGCCGCCATTATCAGCGCCTGCTGGTAGCGGGCGGCGGCGGATGGCACACTGGCCTGACTTATGAAATGCCCGATGTTATCCAGCGCCAGGTAATTCGCTATCGAACTGCCAATCGCCACCTCTGCTCCGACGTAAACAAAAATGGCAATCGCCCCGAAAATCAGATTAGGGTGCTTCCAGATGGAGTCGTCGACCTTCTCCCCAATGTGGTGCTCGGCCGACTGAATCTCCGGCAGCTTGGCCAGCCCGATCAGCACCGCCAGCACCACCAACGCAATGCCCAGCCCCACGTAAGGCTTGATGACAGACGCTGCCTGCTCCACCGGGCTCGCATTCGCCGCAATGCCGGTCAGGATCAGGTGGGCGCCCACCCATGGCGCCACCACCGTGCCTAGGGAATTGAACGCCTGCGTCAGGTTCAACCGGCTGGAAGCAGTTTCCGGCTTGCCCAGAACCGTCACGTACGGATTGGCCGCCACCTGCAGCACGGTTATTCCAGCAGCCAGCACGATCAGTGCCGACAGAAACAGCCCGAACGACGGCACCTTGGCTGCAGGCACAAAAAGGAACGCGCCTGCGCCCATGGTCAACAGGCCAACCACCATCGCCTTCTTGTACCCCAGCCAATCAATGATTTTGGCCCCGGGGATCGAGAACACGAAATAGGCGGAAAAGAAGGCTGTCTGTACCAGCATGCTGACCGCCAGCTTGATGTTAAAAACATGCTGGAAGTGCGGGATCAGCACGTCGTTCAGCGCTGTCAGCGACCCCCACATGAAGAACAGGGTCGTCACTACGGAGAGAGCTCCTCCATAGCTGGTTGGGGGCGCTCCTGTCGTTGTTATAGAGGAGGTTTTAGCGTTCGCGATGGCCATCAGAAGTTATCCGCCGTGGCAAAGTTGGTTTCAGCTTACTCCTTTCCCCGGCCTCCTCGCACCTTACTCCACTTCCTGATACCTGGGCGCAGGGTGGCCCACTGAAGCCCCCTTTTAGCTTGAGTGGGGTCAGTGCGAAGTCTGCCAAGTGGGTGGCCCACTCAAGATCTTTTTTGGCTTGAGTGGGTCAGTGCCGCGTTGGCATCATTTCCCACCTGGCACGCACTCGAAGCTGTCCGCCCGGTTCGTTTCCCCTTCGCCCTTGTACTTCGCCTCCTGCGGATACGGACACAAAGGCCGCGTCATCTGCACGCCCTTGGAGGCATCGTCGTCCACATGCCGGGTAGCCACGATCATCCCCGGTGCCACGCCCTTCTCCACCCATTGCTCGAGCGCGAGTTGTATGTCGTGCTCAGGGTCTTTCGGCACCGTGGTTCCCGGCTCGCCGAACGAATCCGTCCCTGGCCCCTCAAAGCAGTGCTGCATGCCCGGCACCATGTACAGGCGCACAAACGAATCCACTGCCGCCTGGCCCATGGTGCCCACCACATGCTGGTAGTAATTAATACTGTTGAGCGGCGAAATGGCCGGATCGTTCCAGCCGTGGTAAAGAATGAGCTTGCCGCCCCGTGTTTGAAACCGCTTCAGGTTCGAGTCGGTGGCATTCAGGATACTCGCGGTCTTATTGTCCGCCGCCTTCACCGCCTGGTCGAGATTAGCTGTCTTGTAGTCCCAGTCTGACTTCCCGTACACCATATTGGCAAAGTACCCGGTTCCAAATGCAAACATCAGGCTCTTGCCCTGCTCCTCGCCCGTAATCCACGGTTTCCATCCGCCATCTCCCAGCTCAGCCCCGCGCAGGAGGCCGGGATAAATCTCATGCCCATGAGAATCGTGGGCTCCCGCGTACAGCTTCTTCAGTGTTGCCGCTTGTGCTGCGGTCAGGCATTTGTCGGAATCGTTGCTCTGGCAAACTATTCTCGCCGGGTCGAAGTGGCACTGACGTGGGTCGTTCAGGATTCCGTCAGACACCCCGTCCTGCGCGTCACAGGCGGCATTCACCGCGGCGGCAATGACGGGCAATTTTCTGGCTGGAATATAGCTGGCCGGATCCAGCGTGGTTGCCTGCGCGCCAAACAGCGCGCCGGCGAGTAGGTGCGTCCAGAAATTCGCTGGCGCTCCCGCCATGATGCCGTCGTAATCACCGGGGAAGCGCTGCGCTTCCATCAGCGCCTGCCGCCCGCCATTGGAGCAGCTCGCAAAATACGAATGCTGCGGGCGCTCGCCATAGAACGCCTTAGTCATCGCCTGGCCGACCTGTGTCATCTCGTGAATGGCGCGGTAGCCGAAATCAACAGTCTTCTCCCTATGCCCCAGCGCCCACTTCGCATCCGTACCCGGAGCCGCATGACCTGTGTCCGTCCCTGCGGTAGCGTAGCCCTCGCTTATGGCTCGTCCCAGCAGGTGATAGTCAATTTCTCCGGCAAAACCGCCGTTCCCCTGGCCCTGAAATTTGCCATTCCAGCCGCTGGCCGGCAGCCACACCTCAATCCTGATGTCGGAATCGGTGCTTGGCCTCGCCACGGCTTGTACTCGGCAGAAGGATGCCAGCGTTTTGTAGAAAGCAGGGTCGCCGCGCAGCCAGGGCGATAGGTTTTCCGGCGGCGTAAACGCCCCTGCGGCCACCCTCTGCGCCGAGGTGATCTGAATTTTCGGCAACCGCAGCTTCGCTAATTGCTCGCAGTTCTGCCCCGAGGAAGCCATTTGCGCTGCCCCTGTGCCGCACAATGCTGCCTCCACCACCAGCACTCCCAATACCTTGGCTCTCAAGCGCTCCTCCCGTGGCCTTATTTTCCCGCCGGCGTTACCTCGGTCACCGGCAAATCCCAATGTGCTTGCAGGATCTCGAACCGCCTTTGCTCCTCGCGTTTGTACGTTTCCTGGTCCGGCCAAAGCTGTTTGATAACCGTCTCCTCTTGCGGATCGGCGGTAGTCGCCACGGTCGAATTTTTGAACCGAATCGTCACCCGGTAGTCCCAGCGCGCATCCTCGGTCATGTGGTTGGCCGGGGTCTCAATCTTCACCCCCAGCATGCGCCCGCTCTCCACTTCCTTCTTCAGAAGCGGGTAATGATTCTTCAGGAAAAGGTTTAAGAACTCCTGCTGATGTCCCCACTGCACCTTGTAGTAGTACTCCATGGTGTAAGGCTGATTTGCCCCACCCTGAGGCGGTGCCCCCTGCCCCAAGGATGGCAACGTGCACATCGAAAGCAGCAGCGCGACGACTACATTTTTCATAGCCTCGTCTCCCCGGTTCCACAAATCGGCTGGATTGTAGTTGCTTGTGCAGACGCTGGCAATTTCTCTTGGTCAGTGTGGAGTTTATTTCCGGGAGCGGGGGATCAGGGGATCGGATTCCCTGATTTGCGTTTCCTCTGTGTCTCTGTCCTCTGTGGTGTAATAAACCCATGCCTGATGAAGTTGAAGTCAAAGTTGAAGTCTCTGACGTCCTCGCGTTGGAAAACAGACTGCGTGCTCTGAACTTCGATCTCGAAACCCCCAGCACTCACGAACTGAACACTCTATACGACACCTCCAACAGCAAATTGCGCAAAAGCGGCCAACTGCTTCGTCTGCGCCAATATGGCGAGAAATGGACGCTGACTCACAAGGCTCGCGGTCGCAAGGGAATTCATAAGACCCGGGAGGAAACCGAAACCCAGGTCTCAGATGGACAGAACATGCACTCTATCCTGCTGGCCCTCGGCTACTTACCCGCATTCCAATATGAAAAGTTTCGCGCCGAGTGGAGCGATGCCGAAGGGCACGTCGTCTTGGACCGCACGCCCATTGGCAATTTTGCCGAAATAGAAGGCCCGCCGGAGTGGATTGACAGCACCGCCGAGCGCTTGGGCGTAGAGGCTAAGCAATACATTACGAAGAACTACGCCGAGCTGTTCATGGAGTGGAAGCGGCGGACCGGAAGTCCAGCCAAGTCGATGACTTTCACGGAAGCTAAAATCAGGGGTGGGTGAATATCGCTTCTATGTTGTACTCAGTTTTGTAATTAGTCAGCAGTCAGCACCGTCCCGGTCTGGCAGTGTAATGGCTGGAAAAGCGGTAGCGACGCGCTCCAGTATAGCTAAAACCCCGTACTCACGCATGGCTGGTTTTAGTAGGAGATGAGGGTGGAGGCGATCCGCCCGAGCAGAACTGCAATCCTCCCCGAATCGCAGGCGACCCGTGTTTCTCGCCCCCTAGGCGTATCAGAAAAGGATACTGGCATGACTGCTCTCCATGCCACAATGGCTAGTCGGTACCGCGGCACCGTAGTTACTTTCTGGCCAGCAACTCGGGTCCCGTCCGACTCAGGCTTCAGCAGCATAACAGCCAGTGCGGTACGCGACGGGTGTATAGAGGGAGTACCGCTCGTTGCATCAGGGCTGCCCGCCTGTTAATTGACGCTGCTGCCACCTGCCCCGAGTACGCGAACCCCCAACTTATAGGAAACGTTCGCTTGATGATAAGGGTTCTATACCGGTTTTAATCCCGCTTGCCCGAAACCTAGGTCACGGAGCCACTCGCCCCTTCCTGCTGGATTGCTTCATCCTGAATTCCTTCATTTTGCGCATGGCATATGGATGCCGCGCCCACTCAATGCTCTTCTCCTCACTTGCGCCATACAGCTTAGGATGAATGTAGTAACCGCGTTCTCGGGGTCTTTTCGCTTGCTCGACAACCAATGGGTTAGCCTTTGCATACGGATCGTTCCGTACTGCGCTGATTTGCCATGAGACTTTGCCGCCAGGCGTGCCGCCAGCAATAGTGAATTGATGATTCGCAATTTCTTTAGCAACGTACAGGCCTGGGCTAGGAACTCCAACAGAGGTGAGCTGATAGCGAAAATCTGTGTTGACCACCTCGAACCATGGCGGCAATTGCACCGTCGCTTGCCCTCCTCGATCCAAGATTGCATTTCCGCTGTATACATCCATCATTTCTGAGGATTCCACGGACGCATGCAGCAGGTACTTGTTAGCAGGGTCGAGCGGATGATCGATTCGGAAATCTTTTGTCCCGGCGAAGATCGTGCCACTCACATTGAGGTCGCCGTTGAAATTGCCGGCGAACCCACTTGTACTCCCATCGCTACTCCCAAAAACGCCATCTCCATCGGTACCACCTCCACCAGGAAACGCCGGACCCCCCATACCAAAAACGCCTGGTCCTCCAGACGGATCGCCAAAACCTCCGTTCCCCACAACACCAATTCCCCCGCCGTCAGCACCGAACCCTGCTACGCCAAGACCAGGTGACGATCCCACGCCCCCATGACCGACTAGGCCGGTACCTCCAACCGACGACGGTGTGTTCCCGTCGCCACCGATGCCGACTACACCATTGCCTCCTTGGGCAGTCCCTCCTGCACCTCCACCGCCAAAGGCGTCAATACCGTCAGTGCCCGTGCCGCGCCCAGTAACGAGGTCAACCCCGTGGAATCCGGTAGCGGTGATCCCCGCGTAAGTGCTCGAAATCGAAGTAGCGGTGAGCACAGCCGTGGGAGTTGCGGTGCCGAGACCAACCTGAGTCAGCCCGTTGACGTGAAGGAGAGAAAGGGGGGTCGTCGTGCCAATCCCCACGCGCCCCGATGCGTCCTGAAAAAACAAAATGGCGTTTCCCAGCGTCCTGCTACTCGTCCACCGCGCTATGAACCCCGCCGTACCCCTACTACGGCCGGTTACGGTGTTTTCTGAGGAAGTTGGCTTAGGTCCCGTAGGCGTGGCCGAGAATCCGGATTGCACAGGATCGGCTAGTGAAAACGCCGAAGCCGGTTTACCGCCCAGGGTTTCCGCGTCAGCGGCCTTCAAAGCATAGGGCACACTCAGTAACAGCACACGCGGCTGCTCTAGTTGTCCCTCGACCTGCACGCCCAGCCAACGCGCCTCGCCTGAGGAAAACAACTCGATGGGCAAGCCGTCGGTTTTTGTCGAACCGATAAAGGCGGTGTAATGTCCTGTAGAATCGATTTTCACGTTCTGTGTTTCGATCCACAGGGGGGCTCCGCCCTCTTGGCTTTTGTAAAGCAAGAAGGTAACGCCTGCCACGCCGGTCTGGGACGCGCCGCCATTTCTTACCACGCCAGAGAATCTCATCAGCCGTGGCACAGGCGCAGTAACGGACTCGGTTGGGTGTTGTTGCGATGTTAGGAATGATGGGTTAAGCAGAAAAAACAGAATGCACGCTGCGAGCGAAGTGCGAACTCTCATGATGCGCCTCCACGAACAGTGGGCGGTCGGTAGGGAATCGGGAAAAATCTTCTGAAAATTGCGCTTAATCCCCCTTCTTGGTGGCGGACATGCCTGGTTGCAAGAAGGGCCTGGTTCGCCTCAGCAGTTTCCGCACGGAAGTGCATCGCGCCTCCGGGGAGGCGACGCGGTGAGTATGCGCTTCAGAAGCCTGAAGTCAAGCAGAAACTGCTTATTGTTCGCTGAGCAGAACAGAATTCCATGTCAAACAGGCTGCGGCTAAGTCCCTGGCCCAGCGCCGTTTTCGCCCCTGCTACGCTGGGGACGTTCGCCTAGAGCGGGCCGAAGAGATACTGGCAGGGAAGCCTAAGGATTGAGATCGCCGGCCTTTTTACCTTCAGAAGGCGGGCACCAACAACACTGCCTCGGGCAAAATTCGTGGTGCTGACATAGCGGATTGCCTCAGCTATCAACAAACCCTACCACTTGCGACCGATTACGATGCCGGCGCCTCTAAACCCAGGCAACGCCATTCTTTATACCTACTTAGGCGCAATCGGTTGTGGATTCTTGGCTTTACAATAATTTACAGTTCTTTACCCCATTTAACTTACTTTTTACATCGGTTTTGGCCATTACGTGGTTCTATGTATGTGTGCAGCAGAGGCTTCGAGCTGCCTTCTTTCAACCATGACATCCCCCACATTATCTGCGGAAAGAGAGTTCATCGACCTGATTGCCGAGGAAATGGCCAGCGGTGTGCACGCCGCCGTGCGTCGCTGGATGGCTGAAATCGAGCAGGTACTCGACAGCAACCTGAGTGACGGGGCCAAGCTGCAGCGAATTCGCGCCATTGCCGCCCGAGCCGGCTGCAACTCGTTGAAAGAACGCGACCCGATTGTATAGGCAAAATGCTCTTTGTAGGCGCGGGAGAAATCGCGAGAGTTACCCCAACGACGGCCAATAAGCGGCTACAATTGCACTAGCAGAATGCGATATTCTGGCCCTGCCCTCCTGGCTGGCAAGCTTATGGTGTGGGATCATTGCAACCACTAGTGTGACACCGAAAACGGAAATCCCGCCCGAGCAAGCCCCTCCCGAATATTCGTCGCCAGGTGTGTCCGAGACCGACATCTCCGAATATGAATTGAACTTATTGCCGCCGCCTAGCCTTAGCCGGTCTTGGTGGCGAACATTGGCCTCCAGCCTGCGCGACCGTATCGCCCCGGAAAAGCTTCCTCCACTTGAGCTTACCTCCCACCCTGTAAACCTCGGCATGCTCCCCGGCGACATGCTCACTATGCCTTGGTATCGCACCATCTTCATGAACCTGGGCAACGTGATTACGCCAGAAACGCTGCCCCCGCTGGAGCTGGAGTCGCAGCCGGTGGACGTCGGTGAGCTCATCGCCGATCGCATGAGTCATCCTTGGTTCAGCTCCCTGTGGCAAAGCGTGCGCGACACCATTCGCCCGGACAAGCTGCCTGCCCTGCAGCTTACGGCAGAGCCCGTAGACCCCTACGTAGCTTCGGAAAAGGTGCTCCGGGCGCCCCACTGGTCGTCGCTGATTGATACGCCTAAGGTTTTCTTGCCCGACGAGCCGGAAGTTGAGTATGCGAGGCCCTCCGTTCCCGGCGTGGCCCCGGTGCCTCGCCGCAAGCCCATTCGCGTGGACATTGACTTCACCCACGTGATGGTCAGTCAGCTTAAGGACGACTTGTCCCGCTCCCGTCTGCGTGAAGCATTCTGGATGTCAGTGGTGGCGCACATGACTGTGGTGATTCTCATCATCATGGCGCCCAAGTATCTGCCCGGCTACAAAAAGGGCGTGGCGCTGATTTCCGCCGCCGACCTCATGCGCAGCAAGCAGGTGACATTTCTGGAGCTGCCGCCAGACTTGGAAAAGAACGTTCCCAAGCCCAACACCAATATTCTTTCCGACAAGAACCGCATCGCGCAATCGCGGCACCCCACGATTGACAAGAAGACGCTGCAGGAGCTGCGTGATATGAGGCGGGCGGGCGCGCCGGGAGCGCCGTCAGCACCCGCGCAGCCCAGCCCGGCGGTTCCCGCGCAGCCGCAGCAGATGGCCCAGGCGCAGCCCTCGCCTAATCCGGCGGGAGGCGGGGCGCCGGCGCTCGCCAACCCACAGCAGTCGCAAATTCAGCTGCCGCAAGCGCGCAAAGGCGGACCAAATCCGTTTCAGCAGCCGCTTTCAGCGGGAGCGGCCATTCAGCAGGCGACGCGGGATGCCGCGGCCGCGCGCGGCAGCATCGGCGGCGGCGCGGGGGGCGACTTTGGCCTGGGCACCGGACCTCACGGTGGTATCGCCAGCAACCTGGAGATTCTCAGCGACACCCAGGGTGTGGACTTCGGTCCCTACCTTAACCGCATCGTGCACGTGGTGCGCATGAACTGGTACAACCTGATTCCGGAGGTGGCGCGGCCGCCGCTGCTGAAGAAGGGCAAAGTATCAATCCAGTTTGCCATCATGCCCAACGGCAGCGTGGCCGGCATGCAGGTGGTAGCGCCCTCGGGTGACGTCTCCCTCGATCGCGCCGCTTGGGGCGGCATCACCGCCTCCAATCCCTTCGAGCCCCTGCCCCATGAGTTCCACGGTCCCTACCTGGCTTTGCGTTTCAATTTCTATTACAACCCCGGCAAGGGCGAGATGCTGCAGTAGCGCGGTTCCTCACAGTTGTAAACAACTTTTGACAAGCAATTGACAAGGTTTGCGCGTCAATTCTGCCCGTGCTCCATCCAATCCTTCAAATGCACTAAGACATGCCTCCGGAAGTACGTCGTGCTCTTTGAGCACCTGAAAGGGACGCACGCAACTAGGCTTCGGGCCGAATATCTATCAGTGTCGGGAACGGTGTCGAACGGCACCATCGCAGCTCAACATCGCAGTAACAACTACGAAGAAAGATTGAGGAGAAAGTATGAAGAAGTTCTGTTGGGGAACACTCATCACGCTGAGCAGTGTGTTTGCCCTCGCGGCAGGGGTTCAGGGTCAAACCGGATTTGGTTTTAACAGTCCCAATATTGCTGGGTTTCCAACGGGAGCGGTGGAACTTACCGGCGGTGGCGCTTTCAACCCAGCCAATGCGTTCATCCACTCCGGCGGAGGCTTCCGATGCACCGCATCGGTGCAGCAAGGACCGCTCAATGGATGCTTGGCCGGACAGGGCATCCGGTGGGATACAGTCGCGCTGCTACCCTCGGTACAGTTCAAATGCACCGGAGCTGTCTCTGAGCCGCTGCAAACCGCGACCACCGGCGCTAATACCGTGGTGCTGGTGGCCGACTTCTACCGCCAGGGAGATGGAAACGAGGAGTCCTTCACCGCGAAGATGATCGTTTCCGACGCAGATCTTCCAGGCAATCCCGGGGTGAACGTTTGGATACAAGGAGTAGGCTGCGGCTCAGCGATCGTAAATTTCAGCCCGAGTCGTTAGCGGCAAGCCTGTGCGACCTGCCTCCGGAGATCAGTCCATCAGATGCCTGCCACGGTGGACAGATAACTGGGGGCAGGCGCATAGGCGCGAATTGAAACAGCGGCAGTAGTCGCACGCGAAGAGCGAAGGTCGGGGACGGCAGCGCCAGGCATTGGTGCGGCAGGTGGGAGCACCTACATGAGAATAACCTTGCTGCCGAGTATATGTGGCTGACGGCGCAGAATCGCGACTGTCGCTGCGCATCGTGCCAAATCCTACCTGCCGCGATCTTCGCGGAACTGGATGATCTTTCTGCGGTCGCGTTTCGAGGGTCTGCCCTCGGGCGCCGGGTTGAACATCATCCCCGCACGGCGTTCCGCCGCCGCTTTGGCCCGCAATTCGCGGCTCGTCTCGGTTTCCCGGTAAAGGGTTTGCGCCACGGAGGCCGGGCCTCGCACCTCGCTCAGCAGCAATACTTCCACCTCAAAATCGCCGCCCTCGGTCTTGATCTGCAAAAGCTCGCCGATGCGAACTTCGCGCGCCGGCTTCACCGCCTGACCGTGAGCTTGAATCCTGCCCAGTTCGCAGGCCCGCGCGGCCAGGCTTCGCGTCTTGAAGAACCTCGTCGCCCACAGCCATTTATCCATGCGAACACCGGCCATACGCTATCTTAATAGCTCGGCCACACGCGCCTGTGCAAGCGTCCGCCGCTAGGTATGCCTGAACTGCCCGACATCACCGCCTACATCACTGCGCTGGAGCAGCGGATCGTGGGACAGCCCGTCCAACACATACGGCTAGCCAGTCCGTTTCTGCTGCGCACCGCGCAACCACCCCTGAGTGACGGGGAAGGCCGCATTGTCCGCGAGCTGCGACGCATCGGCAAAAGAATTGCCTTTGGCCTCGAAGGCGATCTCTGGCTGGTGCTGCACCTGATGATTGCCGGCCGCTTGCACTGGAAGCCGGCCGGGGCAAAGCTCGCCGGACGGCAAAGCCTCGCGGCTTTCGACTTTCCTAACGGTTCCATGGTGCTCACCGAGGCCGGCACGAAGCATCGCGCCTCACTGTATGTTGTCAGTGGGAAAGATGGCCTGAAGGCGCTGGATCCTGGCGGAATAGAGGTTCTCAGCAGCACCCCAGAATCTTTTCGCGAGGCGCTCACAGCGGAAAACCGCACCTTGAAGCGATCTCTCACAGATCCTCGCATCCTTAGCGGCATTGGCAACGCATACTCGGACGAGATTCTGCACGCTGCCCAATTGTCTCCTATTGCACTCACTCAAAAACTTAAGTCAGATGAGTGGGAGCGGCTGTTCACGGCCACGCTGCAGATCCTCAGCTTCTGGATTGAGCGGCTGAACGCAGAAGCAGGGAGCAGCTTTCCGGAAAAGGTGACAGCCTTCCGCGAGGGCATGGCCGTTCATGGGCGCTACGGGAAGCCATGTCCAAGATGCGGCGCAAAGATTCAGCGCATTCGCTACGCCGATAACGAAACCAACTATTGTGCCCGCTGCCAGACCGGGGGAAAGGTCCTCGCCGACCGGAGTCTGTCGCGGCTGCTGGGAGCGGACTGGCCCCGCACCCTGGACGAGCTGGAGGCTCTCAAGCGGCGATAAACACGTGCGTTGCATTACAAGACGTTCCAAGTAAAGTCTCTCTGTAACCCGCATTTTAGTGCAGCTTCACGGGCGGATGGGTCACCCAGGTAGAAAAGATCAAGTGAAAAAACGCCAAGCGAACAGTACCGGTCCGGCAGGGAAGCGCCGAAGGCATATCCGCTTCCCCCGGGAAGTCGCCGTCGTCTACGAAGACGACGCTGTGGTAGCGCTCAACAAGCCTCCTGGACTGGCGGCGGTGCCCGTAATAGGCTCGAATGCGCCCTCGGCGTGGTCTTTGCTCTCCACCGAGCTGAGGAAAAGCCGGCAAGAAGCCTTTATAGTCCACCGTATTGATCGTTTCACTTCCGGGATTCTGCTGTTTGCAAAAACCGAAGCCGACCGGGATCATTTGGTTCGGCAATTTCTCAGTCACACTCCAGTAAGGCGGTATCTGGCCGTGGTGCGCGGGCATCTCTCTGCTCAGGAAGGAACGCTGGTTCACTACTTTCGGCGACAAGGAATGTTTCAGAAGCTCTCACCTGCGACACATCCGGAGGCGGCCCGTGCTGAGCTCCAGTATGTGGTGGAGCGCCGTCTTCGCGGCGCGTCGCTGGTGCGAGTGACACTTGTAACCGGACTGCAGAACCAAATCCGCGTGCAATTCTCCGCCATAGGGCACCCGATAGTCGGCGACCGCAAGTATCACCCGGAAGAGGCGGCAGAGCGGCGAATTGCGCGCGTCGCCCTGCATGCAAGCCATCTCGAGTTCGTCCATCCGCGCTCAGGGGAGAGAGTCAGCACTAACTGCGAGCCTCCTGCCGATTTTCAGGCACTTGTTCGCGCGCTTGCAGCGCCCGCAAGCCCGCGTAAGTAGTGCCTTTGGCCGACCACCAGCTGAAACTGGCCAGCATCCAAGAATCGAACGGCTATTTTCAGCAGGTGAATACGACGTGGTGGTTTTCGGCCGGTGTACAAATTGGACGATCCCAGCGGCGGTGCACGCCATTAGCAGATATAGCCTGGTGCTGATGCTGGTTGTTTTGCCGGGCCGCATCTATTGCCAGTCGGCAGCGGCGCCTTCCCCTGCTAACAGTAATGTGGCACAAACCCAGCCGAGCCCGCCGCAAGATCAGAAACAAACAGCACAGCATAGCCCGACGGCCACCACTGGCTCGCCCGGCCACATTTTTTGGGTAGTTCCCGCCTTTAAGGTGGATTACCAGCATGGCTTCAAGCCGCTAACCACCAAAGAAAAATTCCAGGAATGGGCCCAAGGTGCCTACGATCCGCTGGGATTTGGGGTATTAGGTTTTGAAGCCGCAACGCTGGAACATTCTTCCACCGATGGCTTCTGCGGCTACGGCCCGGGGTGGGCGGGTTACGGCAAGTGCTTCGGCTCCCTGGAACTGGATGCTAACGTCTCCAGCTTCATCGGTGACTTTGCCCTCACCTCGCTGCTGCATCAGGACCCGCGCTACTTCCGCCTGGGGCGAGGCTCTCTCGGCGGTCGGCTGTGGTACGCCGTTTCACGCGTGTTCGTCACCTACAACGATTCGGGCCGTACTGTGTTCTACACTTCGGCGCTGTCCGGAACCGCCATCGCCGCTGGCATCTCCAATTTGTACTATCCGCGCCAGGACCGTGGTGTGGGCCACAGCATGTCGCGCGTGGCGATTGATTTGGGCAATACCGCCCTGTACAACGCGGCGGCCGAATTCTGGCCTGACATTCACCGCAAGCTACATAGCATATTCTGAACGTTCCTTTTTATCTGTTCTGTCGGCCACTGTTCCTCCGGGGCGGACACTGCAGGCAAGACGGCACGGAACTACTTCGTCAACTCGCTTTATGCCACACCTGCGATTGACAACCCGATTTGGACATGGACGTCTTCCCCAGGCGGGCTGAAGGCAGTTAGGGCCTTGAGGAGGCCCGGAACGCGCATCCCGCTGGAAAAAAGTTCGCGGTCGCGAACACGCTCCTATTCGCCACCGCTTGGGTCATTGCCGACGGGCACCTGTCTTACCGGCCTTGGAGATTGAGCGAGCCGGCAAAGACCTTCCCGGTTACTCGATTTCCTTAGAAGCGTAAGCCGAAGGTCAGCGGAACCATGCGGGTGGGCACTTTGCCCGTGGCCGCGTAGTGGTAGCGCGCCTCGGTGAAGAACTGCGTGCCGGTCTGGCCGAGCTTTATGGCGAAACCACCGCCAGCATTGCCGCCGATTCCACTCTGGGTGTCGGTCTTGAGCACCTGGTTGGTGCCGATGACCCCGGGAAAAAGGAACCCAAAGAAGGGATCGAGGAAGGTAACGTTGACCAGCGCGGGCTGAGTGAAGTTAACGGTGCGGCGATAGTATCCCACGCCGCCCACGATGTAGGGGCGAAATCTTTGCGCGAAGGGCAGCTGCAGCCGGGGTTCCGCGGTAATGGACCATACGTTAGCATCACCATCCGGAGCATGCGCCTCGCGCAGAGCCGACCGGCTCACGCCGAAGCCGTTGAAGGTAAATTGCGGGCCGATGGTAAAGACGTCGTTGACGTTATAGCCAACGCCGCCCGTCATATGCCATCCGTTGTTCAAATGGGAGCTCATATTTCCCACAAGGGGGCTGAAACCGCCACCAATATTGATGCTGACTGGCCGTTCTGACTGGGCGGCGGCGAGAACGGTCACCAGGCACACCCCACACACCAGAACGCCTGCACGAAGATTAACCAAGATCCTTGAAACCTGCATCTGTAGACCTTTCTGTTGGTTTTCACAAGAGGATGCCTGCTGTTGTGCGCGGGTTGGTGGGGTTTTGACGGGAATTGAGCAGCATGGAGTTGGGAAGCTTCAGGCCATTGCGGTAAAAGGAGTTGTTAAACGGTATCTAATTCCTGCTAACCGTTCGTTAACAACTTGCCGTTGAGCTGACAAGCACCCAGTGCGCTTGAGCGGCTCTCAAAAACTGCTGTTCGCCCGGTCCTTCAAAGAGGATCGCACTCACCTAGGCAATGCCCATCTTCTTCTGCATGGCTTCCAGAGTCACGCCTTTGGTTTCAGGGTAGAGCAGGAGCACCACGAAGAACTCCAGCACCATCATTGCGGAGAAAAAGACGAAGGGGTAAGCGCCAGAGCGGGCCGCCACCATGGGGAATATCAGTGAGATGAGCCCGTTCATGAACCAGTGCGAGAAGCTGCCCAAGCTTTGGCCCTTAGCGCGAACGGTGTTGGGGAAAACTTCCGCCAGGTAAACCCAAATGACCGCGCCCTGGGAGAAGGCAAAGAAGGCGATGTAGCCGATAAGCAGCCACACCAGCTTGTCTTCGTGCTGGCCGGTAAAGAAGATAGCCGAGACGCCAGCCAGACACAACGCCGTGCCAACTGCGCCTACCAAAAGCAAGGTCTTGCGCCCCAGTTTGTCAATCACCGACATGGCAATGACGGTGAACACCAGGTTCGTGAAGCCGACTGCCACCGCCTGCAGGCTGGCCGATGCCTGGCTGTAACCGGCGTGGGCAAAAATGTCGTTCAGGTAATAAAGGATGGCGTTGATGCCGGAAAGCTGGTTGAACATGCCGATGGTGACGGCCAGGAAAATCGGCAGCTTGAATTTGCGCGAGAACAGCGGCTCCTGAGTTTGGCGCTGCTCGAGGTGGACGGATTCGACGATCTCCTGTAGGTCCTGTTCGTAATTTTCATCTCCCAGGGTGCGCAAGACTGTACGCGCTTCCTCGACCCGGCCTTTTTTCACCAGCCAACGCGGGCTGCGGGGGATGCCAAACAGCAGCAGGAAAAACACAACGGCGGGGATGGCGGCCACGCCGAACATCCAGCGCCAGTCTGCCGCCCCGAACTGCGCTAATCCGATCACATAGTTGGAGAAGTAAGCCAGCAGAATGCCGAAGACCACGCAAAACTGGAACAGGGCAACCAGGCGGCCGCGCAGCCTTGCCGGTGCGATTTCCGCAATATACATGGGACCGAGTACGGAGGAGCCGCCTATGCCCAAGCCGCCGATAAAGCGGAACCCGACCAGCGCGTCCCAGTTCCAGGCGAAGGCGCAGCCTACCGCAGAAACAACATAGAGCACGCCCAGGATGCGCAGGCTGTCGCGCCGGCCGTAGCGCTCGCCGGGGAAGCCGGCCAGCATGGCGCCAAAAATTGTTCCTACCAGTGCGCTGAACACGGTCACGCCTAGCAGCTTGGGGCTGAGCTGATAAACGCGGGTAAGCGCCGAGGTAGTGCCAGAGATGACGGCGGTGTCGAAGCCAAACAGCAGCCCGCCCAGGGCGCCTACTACAGTGCCCTTTAGCAGCGCGGTGTTGAGCTTTCCCCGGCTTGCCCGCTGGGCGGAGGGCGCGGCGGCGCTTTGTCCTGGATTCTGCATGCCGCGAGATTAGCAGATTTCAGAGCCGTGCCAAGCTTTTCCTGGGCGCCGAATTCACTTCTTCGATTGCGGCGAAACGTGGTAGGAGGGGTGGTCGTATGTGCCTGTGATGCTCACTGGGAGCACCTCGCCGCGATGGTTGCTTTTCAGAAACGGTCCTAGCGCCTTCAGCAAAAACGACTTGATGCCCGAAGTGGAATTGGCGAGGCTGTTATCCATGTGCAGCAGGCCGTGCAGGTTGATTCGCTGGTTTACCAGATTGTACGTGCCCTGCATCTGCGCCCGTGCTCCCGGCACGGTGAAGCGGAGGTGACGGAAGGTGGCAACACCGTTACTGAGCGCCACCTGGCCGCGCAGGTCGGAAAGCACCCGCTCCGGGTTTTCCGTAATCTTGTCCTTCTCGCCGCTGGCGCGCCGGCTGAGGTCAGTCAACGAGTTTTCTGTCTTTGGGCTGGTGAAGCGCGCGCCACCTATGCCAAACTCTCCTTCAAGTTTCACTTTGCGAACAAAGCCCCCAGGCTCCGGTGGAATGGTGATGTGGGCGCGAAAGCTGGTCACTCCCATCAGGGGCGAGCGCGGGTCTTTGACAAACAGCAGCAGCACATCTTCGATGCGCCCATCTTGAACTAAAAGGTCCAACGATGCGGTCTTACCTTGCTTCGGCTGCGCCGGCGCGATCCGTCCTTGAGCCCCCACGGTGGTATGGCCCACAAGCGCCGCCACATCCTCGAGCGTGACGTCGCCATTGGCGGCATTCACCAACGTTTCAAACTGGCCACTCAGGTGAAATTTGTGGCCACTCCTGGCTGCCTCGAAATCGGGGGTTTCGGTTGTTCCCTGAACTCTTAAATTTTGAAAGGTGCCGCGAAATGTCCCATTCGAAGAGAGCGTGCCGGCAATTCCCCGAAACACGCTCAGGTCGGCATGGCGGAATGCGTAGCGGCCTGCCACAGGGGTCGAAGCCGCGCTCCCTGTTTTCCAGGGCCCGAAGGTGCCCTCGGCGCTGACCACACCCGGTGGGGTGGGATTGTTAAAGATCGTCTGGAAGCTGAGCGCGCGCTCGCCGCCAAGCCCGCGCAGGCGGAACTGGTGCAGCAGAAAACGCGTAGGCTGCCCGCCCGCATTTCTCGCCTGGATATCCAACACGGTGCCGTCCGCCACCAGTTGATCAATTACCGTGCCACTCTGGTTGTGACCACCCAGGGACAAGCCGGCACCCAAGGCCGGCAGCGCAATGTGCGTTCCATCCGCCCGAACCAGGGCCACGTGCTTTGTGAACAGCCCGAAGAAGCTGCCGCGGATACTCAGGGTTTGAATGCTCATCAGCGGCTGATGTCCTCCCCTCTGCTGAAACGTGACCTGTTTAGCCACGCAGCCAGGGTGAGGGAAGTACTCCTCCTTCAAGCTGCCAATCTGCACGGTGGTAGCGGTTGCCTCCTGCAGGCGCTCGACGACCCGTGCCTTCGTGAAGGGCCACTTGACGGCCAGCAGCACTACCGCGGCTACCACTATTGCGGCCAGCACAATAAGGCCGATCAAGAACCATTTCCTGGCGCCCGATCTCCTGGTAGCCGGAAAATCATCGGTTTGAAGCTGGCGTGTGGCCATTAAGAAGGCTCAACCAGGTTGGATGCTGATTCCGCAAACGGGTGGAGCGAGACTCCCTCCAGGCGGATTCCTACGGCTAAAGCCTCGCCTTCGCTTAGGGGCGCTCTGGGTTTCCAGCAGTTGCTGACTACGCCATTACGCCGCGCCGCGGTGCTCCGCCGCTTCGGCTGCCGCCTGGGTGTAGAGCTCCGCGTATTTCCCCACCATCAGGTCCAGGGAAAAATTCTCTTCTACGTAGCGGCGCAGCGCCGCAGGATCAAAATTCAATTGCGTTACTCGCTTTGCCAGCTCCCGCACCGAGCGGCATACGTACCCGGAGACTCCGTCCTGCACCACTTCGGTCACCGAGCCTCCAGCCAAAGCCAGCACCGGAGTGCCGCAAGCCATGGCTTCTACCATCACTAGCCCGAACGGTTCGTTCCACTGGATGGGAAACAGCATGGCCAGTGAATTCCCCAGCAGCTCGTTTTTGGCGCGCAGGTCGGCCAGGCCGATGTACTCGATGAACTGGCCGTCAATTTGCGGCTTGACCTTGGCCTCGAAGTACTCGCGGTAGGCGGGCTGCACGTCGCCGGCGATCTTCAGCGGGATGCCGGCGCGCTTGGCCACATCAATGGCGAGGTGCACCCCTTTAATGGGGGCGATCCGCCCGATAAAGCTCAGGTACTGCTGCTTCTGCGTGCGCAGTTCATAGGCGTTCAAATCAATGCCATGGTGAATGGTGCGCCTGCGCGGCATAGTTTCGTCGCGGCATTGCGAGTCACTGATGCAGACGTAGTGCACCTTGGGATATCGGGCGTAGATCTCGGAGAGCTTGGCGTCGTGTGGGCCATGCAGAGTGCAGATGAAGGGCGTGTCTACAAAACGGGAATAAGTGAGGGTGGGCGCGGCGTGCACGTGCAGCAGGTCGCAGCAAGAGGCGCCGTCCTCAATGGCCCATGCGCTGTGCTCGGCGTCCTTCAAAAAAGCGTGTCCATCAACCTTGATTGGCCATTGCGCGGCGGGGTAGATCCACCGTTTTTCCACGTCGACCGCGGATTCTCCATTGGTGTAGACCAGCACCTCCTCGCCGCGCTTCTTCAGGCCTTCGGCGAGCTGAGCGATAAACAACTCCGTGCCGCCATAGTCCTTGGGGGGAACACTGATGAAGGGTGGAGCGATCAGCC
>DATFDP010000241.1:0-4400 GCA_035252015.1 Terriglobales bacterium | reverse complement strand
GGCGCCTACGATGCCACGCCTCTGGAGATGGCGTCGGCCTACACCGTTTTCGCGAATGGCGGTATCAAGCTAAGCCCGGTGCTCATCAATTCCGTGCGCAACACCAAAGGAGAGGTGCTGGCCAGCTACCAGTCACAGCAGCAACCTGTGCTCGATGCGCGCGTGGCCTACATCATGACCAACATGATGGAAGGAGTGCTCAATTTTGGCACGGCTTACGGTGTTCGCTCCGCTGGTTTCAATGCGCCCGCCGCGGGCAAGACCGGCACCTCCCACGACGCCTGGTTTGCCGGCTACACCAGCGACCTGCTCTGTATTGTATGGGTAGGATACGACGACTACAGCGACATCCGCCTGAGCGGGGCTGAGCTTGCCGCTCCCATCTGGACCGACTTCATGAAGCGGGCGGTAGCCCTGCCCCAGTATCGTGATGTAAGCGATTTTGAGCAGCCCACGGGTGTGGTGAACGTACGGCTGGACAAGGTGACTAACGCTCTGGCGACTTCGACTTGCCCAAATGATTATGTGGCGGCTTTCATCGCTGGAACGGAACCCACCGAGACTTGCGACCAGGCAATGGGCGAGCACCGCGGCATTCTGGCGCGGATTCTGGGGCTGGGCAACCCTAAGCCGCTGCCCCCCTTGCCTCCCGGCCAGCCCGCAACCGCCCAGCCCGGGCAGCCGGTAGCCGGAGCCCAGGCGCAGCCGGAAGCCGATCCAAAAAAGAAAAAAGGTTTATTTGGCAAAATTGTGGGTATCTTTAAAGAGGACGACAAGCCTACGGCTCCGTCCCCGCCGCCCAGCCAGCCACACTGAGGCGGCAGTCGGCCGGTTGTGGGGACCGGCTGCAGGAGGTGCATCATGCCTCGCCCCTATGGCCGCATTTCGCGGTGCTCGTTGTTTTTAATGTTTCTTGCCTCTGCCGCCCTGGCCTGCTTCAGCTTTCCCGCCTTCGCCCAGTTGCAGAAGGCGCCTCTGCCGGTACATGTAGTGGAGCCTCCACCGAAGGACTGGACGGCGCAGCATTTGGAGCAGCGCGCTGACTCGCTGCGCGCGCAGAAGCTTTACCTGGACGCCGTTGATTACTATAACGTGGCTCTGACCAAGAAGCCGAAGGACCCGCTGCTTTACAACAAGGTGGGCATTGTTGAGCTGATGATGCAGCGTCTGAAGGATGCGGAAAAGAATTTTCGCCGTGCCATCAAAACCGACAACAAGTATGCGGAAGCGTACAACAATCTGGGAGCCGTTTATTACTTCCGCAAAAAGTACGGCAAGGCGGTCAAACAATATCGTAAAGCGATTGAACTCTACGGCGACTCAGCTTCTTTCCACAGCAACCTGGCCACCGCCTATTTTTCGCAGAAAAAGTACGAACCTGCCATCCTGGAATACGGGCGCGCCCTGGCCATTGATCCCACCATCCTGGACCGCACCTCTTCGCAAGGCGTGGTTGCCCAGACTTCTTCCGTGAGCGACCGGGCCCACTACCACTACATGCTGGCCAAGACCTTTGCTCACATGGGCTTGGCAGACCGTTCCCTGCTTTATCTGCGCATGGCCATGGAGGAGGGGTACAAAGGAATTGACGATGTGTACAAAGATTCGGAGTTTGCCGGCCTGCGCAAGGACCCCCGGTTCGTAGAGTTGATGAAGGTCCGGCCAGCGGTGATCCCCAATTAAGGAGCCAAAAAAAAATTTACGGAGCGCGAAACTTTTTGGCGGAAAAGGGGTATAACGTATTAAAGCCTCCTGAAAGCAACAGGGTGAGTAAGGAGAAACGGTAACCCACTGGCTGCACACCCGAGCACGCCCCAAGCACGCAGCCAGTGGGCGTTTTTGTTTGTGGCTGATTAGCTAATCGGCTGGCTAGCCGTCTAGCTACAAGATTATTCAGGCATTTACCTTCTTGCGGACCTTTGAAACAAAGATAGGCAACTGGTCAGCTATCTAGCCGGGCTCCGTTCGCGTGTGTACTCGCGTACCACTTCTTCCCATTTTCCCTGAGCTTTCACGATGTACTCCACGGCGTCGCGGAGGGCGCCGTCACCGCCTCGGTGCTCGGTGACGTAGTGGGCCTCGTCCTTGACCTCGGCGCGGGCGTTGGCAACGGCTACGCTCAGGCCGCAGTTGCGCATAACCGGCAGGTCGATAACGTCGTCGCCCACATAAGCGGCCTGCTCGGGGCGCAGCCCTTCTTTACGCAGGATCTCTTCAAAGACGGTCAGCTTGTCCTGGATTCCCTGGTAAGCATGGTCCAGCTTCAGGTCGCGAGCGCGCAGGGCGACGGTTTCCGAGATCCGCTTGGTGATAAGCCCCGTCTTAATGCCGGCAAGATGCCGGCAAGCCGCGCCAGAGAGATGGCAGTGCCGTCGTGAGCGTGGAAGCCTTTGGCCTCCATCATGCTCTGGCTGACGAAACCAAAGCCGCCCTCGCCGCCGTGTTGCCGTGCATGCTGCTGGGTGGAAAGCTGAACTCCCGCGGGCGCGGGAAAGAGCCAGATGGTGCCGTCGGTGAGCACGCCATCCACATCGAAAAGCAGCAGCTTGATCTTGCGGGCGCGTTCCACGGACATGGCGGAAATGATAACAAAGGAGCCCTTGGCCCTTGCCTATCCGCTTTTGGCCCTTAGCAAATTGGTTAGTGAAGGCGGTTTACTTGGATCGGCGCCAACCTGACAGAAATGAAGAGTGAGATGGGGAGTTTGTCACCAATCAAACAGAATCGCGTAAGCTGGCGGCAGTGCAGACGGCAACCCCTTAATGCTTCGGATTCTCTGGAATGAAGTCTGGGACTTCGCTCGTCACTAGTGGGACATTGATTTTACGGCATTCTGCCATCGAACAGCTCTCCGTGTCCTCTAAGCAGTACACCCCGATTTCCTGGCGCAGTGCCGTTCTCGCTTGTTTTGATACAGTCTGACATTTGGGCAATCCGTATACGGGCCACTGCTGTGAACCATCCAATATTTTCCCGGTTTCGGAATCGTACAGCTTGAGTCAGTCAAGAAACATGCAAGGCTGAAGGCTTTACCGGCTCTACCCGCCTGCAGGTTGACCAATGGCTTGTTCACAGACACAGTCCCGATCATGATTGCTGCTTGTCTGCAACAGACCCTGATGTCGTACCAGTGGCGCTGGCTACTGATGCCATCAAAACCACCGTAATTGGCCATAATTTCATGTTGACGCCAGCCGGTATTGTGCCATCGGTGAACAAGACAACCGTCACGCACATTACGCCCGTGAATGATTGTTGAGAACAGCCCTTAGCACTCTTTACAATCCCCGCCAGAATGAAACGTGCTAAGGCGATTTATCGTCAATCATCCACCCGGCGATAGAATTTCATGCGCAGGAGGGTCGGATGGTTCCTTCCAAATGTCCGCGCTGTGGAAGCGAGAACTTCGAAGTCAGGGAACTCGATTCGCAACACTCGAAACCCAAGCTGCTGTAGTTCGGTTACTTAACTACGGCACTGCCAAGCTAAATGAGCTGACGCAAAGGCTGGGGTATCGTCGCCTGACCGAGTAATCGCAGGCGCTGGTCTGGCGTGGTCGCGCAGATATGGCTGAATTTGAGCTTTGGCGAACGGGCTGGGGGGCTGCCGGGACGAATGAAAAGAGTATGGGCGATTTCTCGTCGACCACGAATATGAACACTATTGCTACTCAGCGCGGAGAGCCTGCATTGGGTCGACATTTGCCGCTCGTCGTGCGGGAATGTAAGAGGCCAAGAATCCCGTTGTCATTAAAATCAGAGTCGCTCCCGTCAGCGTCACAGCGTCATATGGCCTCACTCCATAGATCATGTTGGAGATCATCCGAGTCGCTCCGAGGGAAATTGCAATCCCGATTGCCGAACCCAACGCCAATATCAGGACAGCGCGGCCCATCACCTGCCACATCAAATGGTGCCTCTGAGCACCTAGCGCAAGACGCACTCCCAGCTCTCGGGTCCTCTGTGTTACGAGGTAGGCGAGGCTTCCATACAGACCAACGATGCACAGAAGGAGCGCGGATCCCGCAAACAATTGCAGCAACTGCGAGGCCATCCTTCGGTCCCCGTAGGAAGCGTCAACAACCTGGTCCATCGTCGTGAAGGAACTTCCGGCCAACTCCGGGCTTACGTCGCGAAAAACCCTTCGCAGTTCAGCAATCATGAGCGATGGTTCCCTTTGCGTTCGCACTACTAGGTTCATGGCAAGACCTTCGGCCACTCGGTAAAAACCCGTTTTCGGTGTGATCTGCGGAATACAAACTTCGATTTCAGGCTTGGATTGCGCAAGGATGGAGGACTGCCGTTCGTCATCAATGACGCCGATGATGTGCGCAGGTTTGTCATTCCCGTAACTCAGTAGCTCCTGATTCAGCGCGTCGCCTGGATCGCGGTTCTCGCCGA
>DATFDP010000240.1:0-10251 GCA_035252015.1 Terriglobales bacterium | reverse complement strand
TCGGCTGGGTTCCAACAACCGCATCTTCCCCTACGCCTCCATTGGTCAGCCGCCGCAGGACCTGAAGTTTGCCGGCGAAAAGACACGCCTCGAAATCGGCGACCACAACCAGATCCGCGAATTCGTCACCCTGCACCGCGGCACCGTGGGCGGCGGAGGAGTGACCCGCATCGGCAGCCACACGCTCATCATGGCCTATGCTCATGTGGCCCATGATTGCATCATTGGTGATCACGTTATCCTGGCCAACGCCGCCACCCTCGCCGGCCACGTTACCGTGGAAGATTGGGCCACGGTGGGCGCGCTCTGCCCGGTTCACCAGTTCGTGCGCATCGGCACGTATTCTTTCGTCGGCGGCGGCACCACCATCACCAAAGACGTCCTGCCTTTTTCTAAAACCGTTGCTGCCCGCGACTCCCACGCCTACGGTCTGAACGCGCTCGGACTGGAACGGCATGGCTTCACTCGCGAGCGCATCCGCAAACTGCACCACGCCTTCAAACTGCTCCTCGCCTCCAAGCTCAACACCGCCCAAGCCCTGGGAAAGCTAAAGTTGGAAGGAGAGCTAGGCGAAGATGTGGATCTGCTCGTGCGCTTCATTAAGAACTCGGAGCGGGGAATTATCAAGTAGTTGTCAGTTGCCAGTTGTCAGTTGCCAGTTACAATCAGGGCTAGTGCCGGGCCACACACGACCTGCATTGGAGCAGTGAGGTGGGGCAGTCCTACAAAGACCTGATTGCTTGGCAAAAGGCGATGGAGTTTGTCGCCGCTATCTACTCAGCAACGAAACGCTTTCCCAAAGATGGACTTTACTGCTTAACGAGCCAGCTTCGTCGGGCGGCTCTTTCAATTCCAAGTAACATTGCCGAGGGCAGGGACGACTGACCGCGGGCGAATTTCGGCAATTTTTGGGTCATGCTCGAGGCTCACTGTTGGAGGCAGAAACTCAGATTGAAGTGGCCCGCAAGTTGAATTACCTGACAGCCGAGGAGGCAGACAACCTCCTCAGGACTTCGGCCGAGGTTGGAAGAGTGCTCAATGGATTGCTTGCCTCGATTTGACACTATGCAGCTTTTGTCACGGACGAACTGGCAACTGGTAACTGGCAACTGACAACTTCTTTATGGAGCGCATCGGCCTCATCGCCGGCAACGGCAAATTCCCCATGCTCGTGCTCGACGCAGCCCGCGTGCGCGGCGCCGAGGTGGTGGTTGCTGCCATTAAGGAAGAGACTTTTCCGGAAATCGAATCGCACGGCGCGGCCGCTGTTTACTGGATGTCGCTTGGCGAACTTGGCCGCCTCATTGACACCTTCAAGCGAGAAGGCGTGCGCCGCGCCATCATGGCCGGTCAGGTGAAGCACAAGCAGATTTTTTCCAGCATCCGCCCTGACTGGCGACTGGCCAAGCTGCTGCTTTCCCTCGGCACTCGCAACACGGATTCACTGCTGGGCGCCGTGGCCAAGGTTTTAGCCGATGAGGGCATTACGCTGGAAGATTCCACCAGCTTTTTGCAGCCCCTGCTTGCCCGCGCCGGCGTGCTTACACGTCGCCCACCTACGGAAGCGGAACAGAAAGACATCGCCTATGGCCGGCAGGTGGCGCGTCACCTGGCGCAATTCGACATCGGCCAGACCGTGGTGGTGGCCGAAGCGGCCTGCGTCGCCGTGGAAGCCATGGAAGGCACCGACGTAACCATCGAGCGTGCCGGCTGCATCATGGCCGCGCTGGAAGGTGAGTCTTCCACCCTGCGCCGGCATCTAACCGTCGTCAAAGTTGCCAAACCCAATCAGGACATGCGCTTTGATGTGCCCGTGGTGGGAGTGAAAACCATCGAAGTCATGCGCCAGGCGGTCGCTACTTGCCTGGTGCTGGACGCAGGCAAGTGCCTCCTGCTGGATGGTGACGCGATCACAAACGCGGCCGATGCCGCCGGCATCTGCATTGTCGCGGATTGACAGGAGGGGATCATGTCTCAACCCGGCCCGCAGATTGATGAGAAATCTCGCATTGCCGACCAACTGAAGCGCGCCTTCGAGGGCGATGCCTGGCATGGCCCGGCCGTTCTGGAAGTCCTCGAAGGGGTGAGCGCGCGTGCCGCGGCGAGCAAGCCCCTGGCTGGCGCCCACAGCATTTGGGAACTAGTGCTGCACATTGCCGCCTGGGATGGCGCCATCCGCCGCCGCATGGAGGGACAGGCACTGCAACTTTCGCCCGAGCAGGATTTCCCGGCGGTGAAAGACACGAGTGATGTCGCCTGGCGCACTGCCGTGGAAAACCTGAAGCAGCGCCATACCGAGCTCATTCAGGGCGTTCTGTCCATGCCTGACCATCGCCTCACCTCGCAGGTGCCAGGCAAGGACTACGACTTCTATCACATGCTGCACGGGGCCGTGCAGCATGAGCTTTACCATGCCGGACAGATCGCCCTGCTCAGGAAAGTTGCCCGTTAGGCCGAGAGCGCGCTGCGGAGCTGCGCAAAGAATGTAGCCCACGGCGTGAGCCGTGGGTGCAAAAGGGATATGAGCAAGCCCCAGCGGGGCGACAGAATATTTCGCCAGCACGCTCACAGCATCATTGGATCGGCATCGGCGGAGCAACTCGCACAACTGGCGGGTATTCCTAATGCTTAGGGCCATGAAAGTTTTCCTCGCGGTATTCGCTCTCCTCGCAGCCATGCTGCTGCCTCAATCTTCGCCGGCTCAGACTAAAACCAGCCCGGCGGCCAGGAGCTTCACCGGCTGTCTCACCTCCGCAAACGGGCTGCTCTTGCTGCAACAGAGTGAAGGCCACGCCTATGCTCTGCACGGCAATACCGAAGAGATGTCCAAGCACCTGGACCACATCCTGCAGGTGCAGGGGACGCCCGAAAAGCCGCAACATCCCAAAAAGATTGGCGCCGCCCTTCGGGTTAAGAGCTGGAAAGCTGGCGGTGAATGTCACCTGAATCTATCGTCGGTTTCGCGGGAGAGTCCGGCGTGGCAAAAGAGTGGTGAGCCGGCCGTCCCTGTCGCGGGCAAAGCTGGACAAGCGGCAACCGCGGTACCTGTCACCAGCAACCGCTCCGTCGGCGAAGCTACACCTCCTTCGGATGTTAGTCGTAACCGTATTTCTCGGTCCTCGCCGCAGCCGGGGCAGCCCCCGGTGGCCGAGGATACAGCGCAGAATCCCGCGGCAGCCAACCGCATCGCTATCGCAGCCCAGCGAGCGGAGATCGGCACACATAACGGAACTCTGGGAGTGCCTGCCGCCTCTGGCGCCGCGACAGTGGCTTCCGAACAGTCGCGGATCAGGCCAGCTGTGACCGTACAAATGGACGGTGAACAATACGAACCATCGAAAGTCACCATCTCCGCCGGCCAGACGGTGAAATGGAAGAACAACACCGGCGATCCGCATACGGTGACGGTCGTTCCCGATAAGGCGCTGGTTCCGGCTGACGTTGCCCTGCCTAAAAATGCCCAGCCTTTCGATTCCGGTACCATCCCCGCCGGCAACACCTTTGCCCATACCTTCACTGTGCCCGGAACATACCGTTACTACTGCACTCTGCACGAAGGCAATGGCATGGTAGGGGAGGTGATCGTTAAGTGACGTCGCGTCCGCCTCCACAATCACCAACGCTATAATCGCGCCATGCTTCGTTCTCTCTCTGGGGACGCAATGGCATACATCTTGATGGTCCTGCTGCTGGCTGGCCCCGGCTGGGCGCAGCAGGAAAACGCTGAAAAGCCTGCCGGCACCGTTCCTCTTGCCATTCTTACTGAAATCCTGCCGCAGCCCGTCGCCCACACCCCATATACCCTCCAGTTTGTGGCGCAAGGGGGCACGCCACCCTATTCGTGGAGTATCGAAAAGGGCAAGCTTCCGCCGGGGTTGCGCTTGGACTCCAAGGCTGGAACTCTAAGCGGCGTTCCCGAGGCTCCCGTCGAGCTGACCTTCACGGTGCGCGTTACCGATTCCGCCGAGCCGCCGGCCACCGCCTCCCGCGAACTGAAACTCAAAGCTGTGCCCGCCCTGCAACTGGAATGGCAGCGCCAGCCGGTCCTGGAGAACGACGGTATTTATGGTGAAGTTAGGGTGGGCAATCCCGGCAAAGATCCCTATGATTTGACCTTCATCATTGTGGCCGTCAACGAAATCGGCAAGGCATTTGCCCTCGGTTACCAGCATTTCACCTTGCGTCCGCAAGCCACGCAGGCCATTCCCTTCGGCACCAGCCTGCCATTGGGCTCCTATATAGTTCACGCCGATGCGGTGGGGGAGATCGCCGCCAAGGACATAATCCGCCGCGCCCGGTTGCAAACTCCCAAACCTCTGGTCAAGCAATAAAGCAAACCAGTGATATCTTTGACTCTTCCCCTTGTCGGCTGAGAAGCCCATCAACGTAGCAGTGGTTGGAGCCGGCGCTTTCGGGCGCAATCATGCCCGCGTGTACCAGCAGATGGAACATTCAGGAGAGCCAGTACACCTCGCCGCCATTGCCGACCTGGACCCTGCGCGGGCAACAGCACTGGCGCGTCAGTGCGGGCCCGGCGTAGCCGGCAGCGATCTTGGAGAATTGATCGCGTCTGGCGGCATCCAGGCTGCCTCCGTAGCCGTGCCCACTCTCGAGCACTTGAACGTGGCGACCCGGCTCATGACTGCCGGCATTGATGTGCTGATCGAGAAGCCGCTGGCAGCAACGCTGGCCGATGCAGATAAATTAATCAGCCTGGCCAAGCAGCATGGGCGCATCGCGCAGGTCGGCCATCTCGAGCGCTTCAATCCGGCGGTGCAGGCCACCTTGCCCCTGGTCAGCCGCCCCATGTTTTTTGAGGTGCACCGGCTGAGCGTCTTCAGCCCGCGTTCCCTCGATGTCGACGTCGTCCTCGACCTGATGATTCACGATCTCGATGTCGTGCTCACCTTGGCGAAATCACCCGTCAAGGAGGTGCGCGCCGTCGGCCTGCCCATTCTTTCCTCGCGGGTGGACATCGCCAATGTGCGCCTGGAGTTCGTGTCCGGCTGCGTGGCCAACTTCACCGCCAGCCGGGTGAGCACGGAAAAGGTGCGCAAGCTGCGCTTCTTCCAGCCGCAGCAGTACATCTCCGTTGATTACACTCGCCAGGACGTGCTCGTCTTCACCGTGGCGCCCGGGGCTCAGCCGGCGGGAATTGCGGTGCCCGGCGCGCCCGGTTCTCCCATCCAGATAGCAAAGCCTTCCGTGCACCCTCAGGAGCCCCTGCAGGCGGAACTGCGGTCCTTTGTTCAAGCGGTGCGGCACCGCTCCCAGCCGGTTGTCTCTCTGGAAGATGGCCGCCGTGCCCTGGCCTTGGCTTTGGATATTCAGGCCACTATGTGCGAGCACGGCCGCAGGGTGAATTTGGACGCGCTAGGAGCCAAAACATGACGCGGTGCGCACAAGCTATGTTGAGGGGACCTCGCACCTCGAAGCAGAATCTCTGATTCAAGTATTGGCCTTGAAAGGGACGTCCATCAGGCCGTCCGCAACTCTCAACCATCCTTGCGGCTTTAGCCGCTGAGGGAATCGGACCGACCTAATTAAAGTTTTCCTAACAGGGCAGCAGACACATCCTTAACCGGAGCCTGACGTTAGCCCTATCGGTGCCCTGTCCTTGCTACCAGGTACAGCACCAGGGAAAGCACAACGCTCAGAACAAGGCAGGTGGCCAGAGGGAAGTAAAACGTGGTGTTCTTGCCACGATAAACGATATCGCCGGGCAAGCGGCCTATGGGCAGATGCATCCGTCCGGCAAATATCAGAACGATTCCGAAAAGGGCGATCAGAACTCCGACAAATACGAGAATTTTGCCGAATTCGGCCACTGGTTGAGTCTACCGCAGTTGCGGGTGAAGGATAGGGGGCAGACCTCAGTAGTCAGTAACCAGAGAAAGGGAAAGGCTGGCTTTCATGTGAGCGCAACCCGTTCTGACGGCATGCCGCGCGAGAACTCCCTCAGCTTGGTTTCCAACCTGCTGCTTCTCACCTGCGTCCTAACTACACAGGTATGGATCCGCGGCAAACCGTCTCGGTTGTTGCCAATTTCCTAATTATCGTGGGGCTGGTGATCTACGCCTTTACCCTGTTCGGTGAGTATGAATCCCGGGGACGCTGGGCCAAAAACATAACCGGCCTGCTGGCCGGAATCGGCATGATGGTGCTTGCCATCGCCCTGCTGCTCACCCCTGCCAACGCGCGCACCATCATGAAAATCGCTCAAAGCGGCGCCGCCGAGGTGCTGCTCTGGGTGAGCACCGGACTGCTCCTGGCCGCGATCGCCGCTTTCGGCGCCATTACTTACTGGCGGCCGCTCCGCCTGCTTCACGAGCGCAAGATCGAAAGCGACCTTCACCGTGAGCTCCCGAAAATCCCGTAAAGGAACCGCAGCCGACCGCGGTCATGTGGTCCCCTGGCCTCAGCCGGAGGTGCCGGCGCCCCAGCCCGCCCCGACGGGGCCGCCCCAGCAAACCGTGCCACCTCAGGCCCGGTATGCTCTGCTGCGCTGGCTGGGACCGGGGATCGTTACTGGCGCGGCCAACGTGGATCCTTCGCTGATCGTTACCGCAACGGTAGTGGGCGCCGCTTTCCATTTCTCGCTGCTTTGGGCAGTAGTGCTCTGCGTGCCTATTTTGCTAGCCGTCTTTGCCGTTTCGGCGCGCCTGGGCTACCAAACCCGCATGGGGCTGGTGCACCTGCTGCGGGAGAATTACGGGCGCAAGGTCGCGCTGGCCTGCGCCCTGCTGATTGTGATGATCAACCTGGCCATGATTGTGGCCGACTTGATGGCGGTTTCCGACGCACTCTCCGTCATTCTCGGACAAACCCGCATGTTGTTCGTGGCGGCAACTGCGTTCACCATTTGGTACATTCTCATCTTCCGCGACTACCGCCGCATTACCGACGCGCTGGTCTGGCTTTCCTTGCCTCTCTTTGTTTATGTGGTTTCTGCCATACTTGCCGCGCCTTCACCAGCGCAGGTAGCCCTGCGCACATTTGTTCCCCGGGTGCGGGGTGGAGCCGAGTACGTGGACGCCATTGTCGGCATTTTTGGCTCGCTGCTCACGCCATATGTGATCGTGTGGCAGACCAGTTCGCGTCGTGAGCAGGCGGCGGCAGGCGAGGAAGATTCCCATGAGGCGCAATCGCGTGCCGGAACCGTGGTAAGCACCCTGCTGGCTTACTGCGTGATGCTCTCCGCCGCCGCAGTCCTCCATTTTGCCCATCCTGTAGACATGACCACTAGCCAGGCCGCTGAGGCCCTGAGTCCGGCGGTGGGCGGCTTCGGCCCCATCCTTTTCTCCATCGGCATAATCGGAGCGGGCATGGTGGCGCTGCCGGTGTTGGTGGCCTCCATGTGTTACAGCATCGCGGAAGGCATGGGCTGGCGCTCCGGATTGAGCGAGCACCCCTGGGATGCGAAGAGCTTCTACGTGCTCATTTCGCTTTCCATGTTGGCGGCGGTGATGCTGAATTTCACGCCCATCAATCCGGTAAAAGCGCTCTACTGGTCGCAAATTCTGGCGGGAGCCCTCACCGTGCCTATTTTGCTTTCTATCCTGGTGCTCTCTAATGACCGCCGCATCATGCGCACCACCAACACGGTCTGGCAGAACTTCTGGATTGGGGGTGCCATCGGCGGTCTCATCGCCATTGGCGCCATTCTGCTCGCCTGGAAACTCTGAGACGCATTGATAAAATGCTGGAGTGCGTAAATCCCTCTTGCTTCTTTCTAGCATCGGTCTAAGTATTGCTATGGCGGCGCAGAGCAAACCTCTTGAGATCACCTCTGAGCCCGGACACCACCTGGTCCTGAAGAATCAGTACACTCGCGTGTTCCAGGTGGAGGTGCCGCCGCACGCCTCGACGCAAATGCATTTGCACCGCAATACCTATTTGTTCGTGAACCTGGGGCAGGCCAAGATCGAAAATGACGTCCAGGGCAAGGCTGCGGTGAAGATGAAGCTAGTGGATGGCCAGACGGAGCTTTCTCCGGGTCCCTTCGCGCACGTCATCAAAAATGTTGGCGACACGCCGTTTCGAAATGTGACCATTGAAATCCTGCGGCCGCCTGCCCCGGCGGCCCAGGGGATGCCGCCCGAGCGCGGCCTTAGCATCGATAGCGGCCTGATGATTGACACTCTGTACGACACAGCACAGGTGCGCGTTTCGGAATTTCAGCTCAATCCTGGCGCTCATGTCGATATTCACCAGGACAAGTGGCCGCACCTGTTGGTCGCCATCAGCGAACTCAAGCTTCGCGACCAGAGGCCGAACGGCCGTGGTGGTGACCTGAATCAAAAAGCAGGCGATGTTTCCTGGTCAGGGGGAGGACACCCGCACACTTTCACTAATTTAGGCCTTAAGCAGGCACATTGGATTGATGTGGAGTTCAAGTGAAGTCTTCGGCTGGCCCAGCAGCGGCTCCCACCACAACCTCAGGTTTGCCGCGGCGGCCCGGACAGACCTTGAAGCTATTCGCGGCTGCGATATTTCTCGCCTTCGTTCTGCCCATGCTGTTCTTGGCGGCGCTGCTGGGTTGGCATCAGTACCGCATCCTGACCACCTGGCCGGCGGTGGATGCGGTTGTCGCCAGGGCGGACTGGACCAGCACGACGACTCACAACTCGCGCCCGCCGATCACCTACTACGGAGCGCGTCTCGCTTTCCGCTACACAGCGCAAGGGCGGGTGTACGACTCCAGCGCCGAATTGGGCCACAAATCGTCCCTTCGCTCCGATATCGAGCGCTGGTTGGCGCAGATGCCGGTTGGCTCCCATCAGCGCATCCGCTACGACCCGCACAACCCCGCGCACATCAGCCTGGCCGCGCAATACACGCCCCGCTCCTTTGCCGCCCCCTATACGCTGGCCAAGTGGGCGGGGATCATAGGGCTGGTGGTCGTGTTTTTGTATGGGCTGGGTTGGCGGGCGGGGAACCGGAAGGCGGGAGTCAGTAGTCAGTAATCAGCGGAAGCCAGGCCTGCCTTATTTACTATCTGGGTTCTGCACGCGGCCTAGTCTAGTCACGCTTAGCCATCCGTGGGCGCCCTTATCCCCTGCACAGCAATGACTTGGCTTTTCTCCGTGGCGCCGTGTCTCTGCGGCATGCCTTTGGCTGACTCCTGACTGCCGTCTCCTGACTCCCGGTTTTCTCCCCCCTTGCGCTCGTCGCGTCCGGATGTTATAAAAGATTCACCGATTACAAGCGATCGGGAAAGTCTGTCTCCTGAATCCGTTGCCGGCGGCGGACATCAAATAAGAAAGCTTGAATTGGCCTCGGCCACGAGGCTCGTATTCGGGGACAAGGCTCCTCGAAGGGTTTAAGCGGTCTGGTAATCGCAAGAACCTCCAAACGATCTTTTTTCAGATTCATCTTCCGCGCGGCTTTGGTGCCGAAAGGCACGAGTGCAGGCAGCGGAAGCGCGTTGCATCACGCACATTCCAGCTCCGCTTTAGGGCGTTGAGCGCCCTGGGGAAATGCTGTCGAAATCCTCTGGATTTCAGTTCAGCTCCCCGGGTTGACAGTGCGCGAATGCACGCGATAAGGTGAAAAGGTTTTCCCCTATGTTTTGGCTCTGCCAGAGCGTAGAGGAACGAGGACGGGCGTCCGGCAACGGATTCCCGGCCGGAACGCGCCGCTCAGGCGGAACGCGCTTCGGTCTTTGAAAACTAGGTTGAACGTGCCAGTCGTGAGAAAGGCTCCAACGCGCATGCAAATGCGCCGTGGAGACCCCGGAAGTGCTTGGGTTAAAATCCGAGCGATCTCACAAGATAGCTGTTCCGGCTACGGCCGGAATGGCAGTCTCTCCACCCAGGAGAGACATCAGGTTTCAAACGAGAGTTTGATCCTGGCTCAGAATCAACGCTGGCGGCGTGCCTAACACATGCAAGTCGAACGAGAAAGCGGGGGCAACCCCGCGAGTACAGTGGCGAACGGGTGAGTAACACGTGACTAACCTGCCTTCGAGCGGGGGATAACCCCGGGAAACCGGGGCTAATACCGCATAACATCCCAGGATGAAATTCCCTGTGATCAAATGCGCAAGCAGCTTGAAGAGGGGGTCGCGGCCGATTAGCTAGTTGGTGGGGTAACGGCCCACCAAGGCAGTGATCGGTAGCCGGCCTGAGAGGGCGCACGGCCACACTGGAACTGAAACACGGTCCAGACTCCTACGGGAGGCAGCAGTGGGGAATTTTGCGCAATGGGGGAAACCCTGACGCAGCAACGCCGCGTGGAGGATGAAGTCCC
>DATFDP010000239.1:0-19069 GCA_035252015.1 Terriglobales bacterium | reverse complement strand
GAGAAAATAGCGTAGTTGGTCGTCGAGACCTTCGAGCTACTAGCTACCAGATACCAACTACTCACTGCGGATTGTCGTCTCCAGTTCCGCCTTTGGGAAGCGGTCCCTGGCCCTGCTGGTCTTCTCCCGGACGGCGGAGCGTAGGCGCCCCCGCAGGCCGGGCTCCCGGCTCGGCTTGCGGTTGTTGCTGGGCCACGGTGGGCTGCTGCTTGATATCTACCTGTTTCTGGGTGTCCACTACCTTCGTGCCGTCCACCTTCATGGTCTCCACCCGCACCACCTCATCACCCACGAAACGGACAAACTCCACTTCCTGTGGCGGTTGCCCGTAAATCCACTCTTCGTAGGCGACGTTGCCGTCACGCTCGCGGGTTTTCTGCGGCGCCCGCCCCTTGGCGTACGTCACCATCTCCCGATTCATTCCTACCAGCACTTTGTGGTCTTTGATGGCGTCGCGCACTCTGGGAGGCAGAGTGGCCATATAAGCCTCAGCCGCTGAATGGGCGCTGAAATCCAGCACCGGCGCCAGCATGCCCTTCACCTGTTGCGGTGTGAGCGACGGAATGTGTCCGTCGAAGGCCAGGTCCACATACGATCCGCGAGGGTTGGTGTTGGGATTGGAGTTGGGTGAAATGGGGGTCATTCCTCCCATGCCGCCGATTTCTATGCGCTGGTACCATTTCTGCTTTTTGATCGGTCCGCCGTTGATCTCAAACCGAATGCTGTTGCCTTTGATCACAACGTTGGTAATTTGCGCCCGGTCGCCAGGTTTGACCGCTGGTCCCCAATCAGCCAGAAGCTGGCGCATGTCTTCCGGAGTGGGCGAAACCACCTTGCCGTCTTTCAGCACCAGGCCCTTTTTGCCGATAGGGAAGACGACGCGTGCAAAGCACAATTCCGCGCTCAGCCCGCGAATAATTTCCAGACGTTGTTCCTTGGTGAGATGACCGGAAGGCGGGCTACTCTGGTCCTTGGTTTTTGCCCAGGCGCTTGCCATCATGAGGGGCAGAACAAGCAGCAAAGCCGCAATACGCCGGGCAACCATGACGAACCACCCCACTCGGGTCTGATGCGATTATAGCCCCGGAGATGGCTGCTGTGAGCCGGTAAAAGGACCTTAAGATAATTAACTGGAAGCCCCGAGCTTGATAACAGTTAAGCCTTCGCGGGCCACTCGGAACGGCAGTACGCGGCCGCCATTGGCCCCCAAAGCCTCGGCTACGCGCCCTTTAGCGCCCTTTTCCACGAAGAAGACCACGCAGCCGCCGCCGCCCGCACCGCATACCTTGGCGGCCACGCCGCCATCGCGCCGGGCCGCGGCTATTAGCTTTTCAATCAGCGGAGTGGAAATGCCCGGTGCGTTGGTGCGCCGCAGCTTCCACTCTTCCCCCAGCAAGCGCCCTACCTCACTCCAGTCCGGCCGAGCTAGGGCCGCCCGCATGGCGCAGGCAATCTCCGTGATCTGGTCGAAGTTGCGCAGCACTTTGCTGTCACCATCAATGTGTGATTTAAACACTTCCCAGTTGTTGATCCCCGACTGCCTCGGCGCGCCCGTGTAGGCCAGCACAAAACGCTCTTCCACTTCTTCCGGTGACACCGGTATGGCGTGGCGATGGATGCCGTCTGGCGCCAGTTCGATGGCGCTCACGCCGCCGTACAGCGCCGGATAATAGTCCTGGCAGCCGGTCGGGACGTTGATGAGCTGTGCTTCCACATTCTGCGCCAGCACCCGCAGTTCTTCTCGTGAGAGCTTGCGTCCCGTGAAGCTGGCCAGTGCCGCCGTGGTGGCGATCATCAGCGCCGAAGAGCCCGCGATGCCCGCCCCCGCCGGCGATTCGGAGTTGGTTTCGATAACCAGGCCCTGCTGCGGCTGAAAGAAACTGACCAGCCGCGCCGCCAGCGGATGGCGGTATTTCTTTGCCCGGCATAACTCGTCTAGGCTGGCAAAGCGCTCTTCCCGGCGGCCGTCCAGCGAGTGCAGATGGATTTCCTTTCCCGGCAGTGGCGTAATGCGGCAGGTAGTCAAAATGCTGACCGCGAAATTCACCGTGACTGCCCCGGGGTGGAAAAGGTAGAGCGGCCATAGGTCCATGGTGCTGCCCGCCAGGTCGGCGCGGCAGGGCGCCTGCGCCAGGATGCTCGCTGACCCGCCTTTGCGTTCCCCAACTTTCGCCTTCACTGCTTTTTCCTTGGCCATGCCTACGGCTGTGTTCGGCGCCATTCGACCTCACATCGCTAGTTGAAAAATCCGCGGACGGCTGGGGCCGCCCGCACACAGATTATTGGACCTCTGCCGCGGCTGCCAGTACCTCTGGTACTACGGCATCCACATCACTATCGGTAGTGCGATGGTTCACAAAACAGGCGCGCAGCACGAATTTGCCACGAATGGAGGCATTGGAAATGTACACCCGCCCGCGCTCGATCACCCGTTTCAGAATGGCCCGGTTTAGACGATCCAGGTCGTCGTCCTTTCGTTCTCGGCCACGAAAACGGAAACATACGGCGCTGAGTTCCACCGGCGCCAGGCGCTCCAATTCCGGGGCGGCGTCCACATTCACAGCCAGGCGCTGTGCATGGCTCAGATCGGCCGCAATGGCTTCCCGGAAGGCGGCCAGTCCGTGATAGCGCAACGAAAGCCACAGCTTCAACGCTCGGAAACGTCGGGAAAGCTCGATGGATTCCTCAAAAAACGAAAATGCCTCCACCGGATCCTCGTTTAGGGCCCGGGTGTACTCGCCGGTATAGGCGAAGGCCGTGCGCGCCACCTGCGCGTCACGAAAGAGCAGGCATCCGCAATCCAGCGGCTGGTAAAGCCATTTATGCGGGTCAAGCGAAAGGGAGTCCGCCTGATTGAGGCCGGCGAACTTCTCCGGCGCGGCAATGGCCGCCAGCGCTCCATAAGCCCCGTCAACGTGCAGCCAAAGCCCATGGCCGCGCGCTATCTCGGCAATCTGCAGCAACGGGTCAATGGCTCCCGTATTGACGCTGCCAGCAGAGGCCACAACGGCCACCGTCCGCTTCCCTTGCCGGCGATCCTCGTGAATCGCGCGCTCCAGTTCCAGCGACGACATGCGAAAGCTCTGATCGGTGGGAATCAGCCGCAAATTTTCCCGTCCCAGGCCCAGCAGTGCCATGGCTTTGCCAATGGACATGTGCGCTTCATCGGAGGCGTAAACTACACACGGCTGCGCGCCGCGTTCATTTGCCGACGCGTTGGCCTCTCGCGCCATCGCCAAGCCCATCAAGTTGGCGGAGGAGCCGCCGCCGGTCAGGCTGCCGGCGAATCCGGCGCACCCGATGGCCGCTGCCAGCCACTCCACCGCCGTGCGCTCGATGGTCACCGCGGAAGGCGAAGAGCGCCATGCTGTCAAGTTCTGGTTGAGCACGCTGGCCAGCAGGTCGGCGGCCGCAGCTACCGGTTCGCCCGAACCCAGCACGTAGCCAAAAAAACGCGAGGTGGGCGGGCGCGAATGCCGGATCATCTCGGGTAGAATCTCCAGGGCCGAGGCCCCCAGCCCCGCCTCTGGCAGCGCGCTGCGGAACAGGCGCTCAGTCTCTTCACCCGAAGTTCGCGGAAACGCTGGGAGCGAATGAGTCTCAGCCAGAAGTTCTGACGCCAGCTCCACCATGCGCAGCGCCACCCGACGAAACTCGTCCGGCGATATTTCCAGGCGGCTCATGGGAAGGAACATTGGAAGGGACATTGTACGACGAGGGATTGGGGCGTCCCGCTCTCGACGGCGGGCATTCGTAAGCGCAGGTAGTCAACGGCTTACTTACGGCTGGATTAGCGCCTGCGATGGTGCCTGCAGCCCGGGCTGCGTTCCCGCAGGCTTAAGAATGAGCACCAGCGATCGCCCTTCATGACCGCTGGGCATGAGCAGCAGTTTGCGGTCGGGATCGAAAACTATGCCGTGCCCGCGCACGGTAAGCGTCAACTGGTCTTCGCTGGCGAACTGGCCACTATGAACGCTAATGACGTCCACTTCGTTGCTTGATGCGGCGTAGAGCTTTCCACTGCCCGAGTCCAGCCACAGGCTGTCTACGCCCATTGGTGCGGCCACCCGGCCCACTTCGTGCCCGCTATCGGCCTCCAGCGCGACCACAGCATCGCGCACCGCCACGTACAGTCTTCCAGCTTGCTGGTCCAACACCAGCGCCGAAGGCTGCGATGCCGTCACCGGGTAGCGGCGCAGCACCTTCAGCCCGGGATCGAGCACCGCCAGCTGCGCCTGGTCCTCCAGCGTCGCATAGAGCACACTGCGTACCGGGTCGTACACCATCGCGTCTACGTGCCCCAGCGGAACCGTAACCGCCTGCTTACCATTGCCCAGGTCAATTGCGGATACAGATTGGTCGTGGGTGTTGCCCACATACAATGTGCGCCCATCAGGGGAAAGTGCCAGTGGCCCTGGTGCCAGTTGGACAGCGATGTTGTTCTCCACCTTCCACGTCTTGGTGGAAATTACTGAGATGTTATTGGCGCCAGCATCGGCCACGTAAACCTTGCCGCCATTTTCATCAACCGCAATCCCGCGCGGCTTCTCCATCTTTATCTGCGCATCTACCCGCCGCATTTTCAGGTTGAAGATGTCTACCGTGCTGTCGCCGGAGTGCGAGATGATCAGGTGCCCGTCTACAAACCCCACAGCCTGGAATCCCGGATTGCCAGGGATGTACACCATGGCCACCTGCCGCAGGCCGGAGGTTTTGCCAAATGCCGCCCCCATCGCCGCCGGCGCCATAGTCAAGACAAGGACCGCAATCAAAAGAGAGGAGTTCCAATATTTTCGGAAAGGCACGGCTTCCAACAGAGGCTTTTGCCTATGGTTTCGGAAGGGCACGGCTCCAGCCGTGCCACCCCGAGGCCGGTGATTATGCGGCTTTAGCCGCTGAGGGTGGGCTTCGCGGGAGCTCGAGAATATCTTCTTAACGAACTCTGACCAACACTTATCAAAATGCATAGAAATCCCGCAGCAGCGCAGGGCTGCTGCTCGGGAGTGAGATGCCGTTAAGGGAGTGTCCTGCTGCCTGGTAGCAGTCTAGCTGACTACCTGGCTTCGACCCGTACACAAGGTCGCCTTGGAATAGGGGGCTTGCCGGCGTAGTTGAGCAGTTAGGAAACAAAGGTCCTGCATCAGGCAGTTAAAGACCTAGTTAGCCATTCAGCTAGATAGCTAGCCAGCTACCCCAGGTTCAGCGCACGCCTGAACGACCCGCGGTCGTTCATGATTTTTTGCTGCAGGAGAGTAATGGCGTAGATGAGCTGTTCCGGCCGGGGCGGGCATCCGGGCACATACACGTCGACCGGGATAACCTGATTCACGCCCTGGACCAATGCGTAATTGTTGAACACGCCGCCGGAAGTAGCGCAGGCGCCCATCGAGATCACCCACTTGGGCTCGGGCATTTGCTCCCAGAGTTGACGGATAACCGGCGCCATCTTCTGCGAGACGCGCCCGGCAATGATCATCAAATCGGATTGTCGCGGCGAGGGCCGAAAGACCTCCGCTCCAAAGCGGGCAATATCAAAGCGCGACGCCCCCATGGCCATCATTTCGATGGCGCAACAGGCCAGACCAAAGGTCATTGGCCAAATCGAATTCTTGCGCACCCAGTTGACTGCGTGGTCGAGGGTAGTCAAGATCAAGCCCTCGGGCTGGGCCTCGCCAAACGCCACCTCGCGCGTTTTGACTTTGTCGTGCTCGCTGCCCACCAGATTTTCGAAACGCTGCTCACCGTTCATGTCTCTTCCATTATAGAGGATGACGGAGTAGCACGCAGTCGTTGATGCCGACGCTTAATCCCACCCCGTGGGGTTTTCGCTCCCGATTCCCTTTATTTATTCTTGACGACCGCTACCGCCTCAATTTCCACGAGGAATTCCGCCCGGAAGAGCCCCTGAACCTGAACAGCAGTACTGGCGGGAGGATTCTTGACATTCACGTACTTGTCGCGAACCTCTCGGAACGCAGCCAGATGAGAGGGAGACAAATTCACTAGATAACTATTCAACTTGATGACGTCGTCGAATGTCCCACCCGCGGCCTCAATCGCTGCCTTGAGATTTTCAAACACTTGCTGTACTTGCGCGCGAAAGTCGTCCTTGCCTACGAGGTTACCCGATTTGTCGAGCGCAACTTGACCGGAAACAAAGACGAGAGTCCCGGCAGTCACGGTTGCGAGCTGCGAATAGCCAACCGACTTAGGCATAGTGTTCGGAATCAGCAATTCAAAATTCTTCTGACCGGACATTTCTTCTCCCGCTCCTTTGTTCGGATTGTTTCTCTTTTCCGTTCACACACGGATTTATGAAATAGGTTGTAGCCGGACGGCCGGAGATGACCGAGAACCGACGACCAACAGCAAACGACTAGGGTTTCAGGACGATCTTCCCGAACATCTCGCTCTTCTCCATCCGCTCGTGGGCAGCCCGCGCATCTTTCAGCGGGAAGGTGGAGTCCACAACGGGCTTCAGCTTGCCGCTGAAAACGTGCTGCAGCACGTCGTGCAGCTCGCCGATCGTGCCCATGTAGGAGCCCAGGACCGCCAGCTGACGTGAGAAGAAGAAGCGCAAGTCAATACCCACATCGCCGCCCGTGGTGGCTCCGCATGTCACCAGCGTGCCCGCCGGCTTCAACGATTTCAGACTCTCCTGAAACGTCGCCTTGCCCACGTGCTCCACTACAATGTCCACACCTTGGCCGCCGGTGATGCGCTTCACTTCTTCGGAAATTTTCTGTTTGTAGTGGTCAATAACGTGGTCGGCGCCCAGGCCGCGCGCCCGCTCCAGCTTCTTCTCGCTGCCGCCGGTGGCGATCACAGTGGTGTTGAACAGCTTGGCAATCTGGATAGCGGCTATGCCCACGCCCGAATTGCCGCCCAGCACTAGCACGGTCATGCCCGGCCGGATGGCGGCGCGCCCCGTCAACATGTGCCATGCGGTCAGGAACACCAACGGCACGCTGGCCGCTTGCTCGAAACTCAGGCTGTCGGGAATGGGGATCAGGTTGACCTGCTGCACCGCAATCAACTCGCAATCGCCGCCATCGTTCACGTTGCCTAGCACGCTGAATTGCGGACATTGATTCTGCACCCCGTGGGCACACTTCGGACAGTGATTGCAGAAGGTCATGGGCGTGAGCAGCACGCGCTGACCAGCCTTCAGCCCGGTAACATACTCGCCTACTTCCACGATCTCGCCCGCCACGTCGCTTCCCGGAATGTGCGGCAGCGGTGACTTGGTAATGCCCATCCGCACCCACAGGTCCAAGTGGTTCATGGCGCAGGCCTTTACTCGCACTAGCACCTGATCTTTGCGCGGTTTCGGATCCGGGACTTCCTCGTATTTCAGAACTTCAGGCCCCCCGTACTGATGAAAGCGGATGGCATGCATGAGGCGTTTCCTCCTGTATGCGAAACCAATCAAGCTAACATAAACGGAGGAGTCAGGTCTGAGGGAGTCAGTAGAAGGCTTAGTAGCTGATCGTGGGAAGGCTGTCGGCTCTCCGCCCGTAGTGCTGCGGGCGCAATGACAGCCGAGGGCCGACGGCTGCCCAATAGTCAAATCGGCTGACCCCTGACTCCTGGTTTCAGTAATTTGACTTGCCACCCTGGCGCATCCAATAATCAAGGGCCGCAGATGGACATTTACGAGGAAATCGTCAAGCTGCGCCGGGACGGCCGGCGGGGCGCCGTGGCCACCATTGTGAGCGTGCGCGGCTCCATCCCCTCCTTCCGTACCGCAAAAATGCTGGTGCGCGACGACGGCTCCATCGTGGGCACCATCGGTGGTGGCTGCGTCGAAGCTGACGTCTGGCAGGCCGCCCGGGAGGTCATGGAGGAGGAGAAACCCCGCACCCTTACCTTCAACCTCAACCAGAATCCCAAGTACGATACCGGCTTGGTATGCGGCGGCACGCTCGATATCTTCATCGAGCCGGTGCTGCCCGTTCCCGTGCTCTACTTGTTCGGCGCCGGCCACGTGGCCGTGAATCTGTACAAGGTCGCCCATAACGCCGGCTTTGATGTCATCGTCGTGGACGACCGCGAAACCTACGCCAACCGGGAGCGCTTTCCCGAGGCGCGCGAAATACATGCTGAAGATTTCGAGCAGACCATGGCCAAACTCGCGCCCAACGAGTCCGCCTATGTCGTTATTGTCACCCGCGGCCACCGCGACGATATGCGCGTGCTGCGCTGGGCGGTGCAGACGCCTGCCCGCTACATCGGCATGATCGGCTCTAAGCGCAAGGTAATTGCCATCTACCACGAACTGGAAAAGGAAGGTCTGCCCCCAGAGCTCTTTGATCGGGTGCACGCTCCCGTGGGATTGGACATTGGCGCGGTGACGCCGGAGGAAATTGCGGTGGCCATTACCGCCGAACTGATTGCCCTCCGCCGCCACAGCGAGACGCCTCTGCCTCACCTGCGTTACACGCGCAAAGCAGCCGCGGACCCCGACTCACCTGCTGAAAGCGCGGCCGACCTCCAGAAGAACTGAGCCGACCTGTAATCGGCAATTTACCCGTCCCTAAGACAAGGTTGTGGCGTGAGCGCCCCGCCCGCGCATCAATTTACAGATCGCCCGATTACACACTTTCTCAATGTCCTTGACTTTCGCTATTTGTTCGCCTAGAATTTTCCCCCTGTCCCCATCGGGACCACACGGAAAGGATGGCAAACCATGGCCCTCAGCGCAGCACTGCTCCCTGAATTTGATCAGGAAATGGCCAACACCCGCAAAACCCTGGAGCGCGTCCCCGACGGCAAGTTCTCATGGAAGCCGCACGAAAAGTCCAGCGGCATGGGCCCGCTGGCGGGCCACGTGGCCAACATTCCCAGCTGGTTAACCTTCACCATCAAGGAAGATGCCCTCGATCTCGCGCCCGGCGGCAAACCGATGGAACCGCCTCCCGTCCCCAAGAACAGTAAGGAACTGCTGGCCGAGTTTGACAAAAACGTGAAGGACGGCCGCGCCGCCTTGGCCGCCGCCAGCGACGCCGAACTGATGAAACCCTGGTCTTTGCTGAGCCACGGAAAGACCCTGATGACTCTGCCCAAGGTGGCGGTGGTGCGCAGCTTTGTCATGAACCACCTGATTCACCACCGCGCGCAGCTCGGCGTCTACTTGCGCCTGAACAACGTCCCCGTGCCCGCCATCTACGGCCCCTCGGCCGACGAAGGCAGCTTTTGACGCGGGCGCCCACATTTGCCCGCACTCAACATTTCGGCGCGTTTTCCGCGGTTGCCGCGGGCCAATCTGGGTGTGGCACGGGCTCATGAACAATGCACATCCAGGGCAGGATTTCGCTCACGCATGGCTCGTGATATCTTGCCCTCATGGCGCGTGCTCCCAGCTTCTGCGGCGTAATCCTGGCGGCGGGCGAATCCACGCGCATGGGGCGCGACAAGGCCCTGCTGCCTTGGCCGCCGCAAGGAACGGAACCGCGCATTGCCCGCACCGAAACCTTCCTGTCCGCGAACATTCATCTGCTGGAAGCGCACACCGACATGGTCTTGGTAGTAGCCGGCAAAAATGCCCACGATCTGGCGCCGCTGGTTTATGCCACCAGCGCTTTTCTGGTAGTGAATCCCACGCCCGAGAAGGGCCAGTTCAGTTCTCTGCAAACTGGCTTGCGCGAGGTTCTGAATCGTGGCCGCGACGCCGGCGTCATAACCCTGGTGGACCGCCCTCCGGTGCGCAGCGCCACCCTTACCCAATTACGCTCCGCTTTTATTGATGCTGCCGCGGTGGAGAAATGGGCGGTCATCCCGCAGTACGGCGAAAAACACGGCCATCCCGTGCTGATTGGCCGTGAGATGATCGAGGCTTTTCTTCGTGCGCCCGTCACCGCTAACGCCCGCGAGGTCGAGCACCAGCATCAGGGCCACATCGTTTACGTTCCCGTGGACGATCCCCACGCCACACTCAACGTGGACACTCCTGAGGATTATGCCCGTCTCCAACATGCCTGAGCGGGCCGCTGCCTTCCTGGAATCCGTTTTGCGGCTCCGCCCCGAAGTTGCCGTGTTCGACTGTGACGGCACTTTGTGGGCGCCGGATGCGGGCGAGGGCTTCCTCGATTGGGAACTGGAGCGCGGCCTCCTTGCCCCTGATGTTGCGCGCTGGGTGCGCGCCCGCTACGCCGACTATAAAGCGGGCAATGTGCCCGAAGACGTGATGTGCGGCGAGATGGTCACCATCCACGCCGGCCTTCGGGAGGAAGTGGTCGAGCGCGCGGCGGAAGAATTTTTCGTGCCCAGCATCGAGCCCGAGATCTTTCCCGAAATGCGCGCTCTGGTAGCTCAGTTGCACAAACAACGTTGCGATGTGTGGGCCGTCTCCTCCAGCAATCAATGGATTATTCGCGTGGCCATGCGCCGCTTTGATATTCCGCCGGAGCGAATCCTGGCTGCGGAAGTGGCGGTGGAGAATGGCATGATCACTGACCGTCTTATCCGCATTCCCAGCGGACCAGGCAAGGCCGAAGCCATCCGCGAGAAAATCGGACCAGCCGTGGATGCGGCCTTTGGCAACACCCGCTGGGATGCTGAGATGCTGCAACTTGCCCGCCATCCTGTTGCTATCAATCCCACCTCCGATTTCGAACAGTTCGCGCGCCAGAATAAGTGGGGCATCTACTTTCCGGACAGAACTCACCAGCAACGATTCAGCGATTCAATGATTTAATCATTGAGTCATCCAATGAAGTTGTATACTGTGCGCCCATTTAGCCGCTGACTGCGCCATGCCCTCAAACTCGACCGTTCAGGCTGCTTCTCCCGACAACGCAGTCGCTGACCGTACCCGCCGCCTCATTGCCCGCCGCCTGCTTCCGTTCCTCTTCGTCCTCTACATCGCCAACTACCTGGACCGTACCAATCTGGCCTATGCCGCGCTGGAAATGATCCGCGACCTCCATTTCACCGACCAGATTTTCGGCATCGGCGCCGGCATTTTCTTTATCGGCTACCTCGGCTTGCAGATTCCCGGCGCCTTGCTGGTGGAACGCTGGAGCGCACGCCGCTGGATCGCCGCCATCATGATTGTGTGGGGCGCCTTCACCGTGCTGACCGCGGCGGTGCACACGGCCCGCCAGCTCTATGGCGCCCGCTTCCTGCTGGGCGCCGCCGAGGCGGGCTTCTTTCCCGGAATTATCGTCTACGTCAGCCATTGGTTCGTCCGCGAAGACCGCGCCAAGGCCACCGGGAACTTCATGGCCGCCATTCCCCTCTCATTTGTGATTGGCTCGCCGCTGGCCGGCTGGATCGTGGAGCAACACTGGTTGCGCATGGAAGGCTGGCGCTGGCTGTTTGTGCTGGAAGGTCTGCCCGCCGTCATTCTGGGCGCCGTCACGTTCTTCTTTCTTTGCGACTGGCCACATGATGCCGCCTGGCTGAACTCCGACGAGCGCGCCTGGATCGCCCGCCAGTTGCAGCAGGAACGAGCCGCCAAGACTAACGTCCAAGCCTTCACCGTCTGGCAAGCCCTGCGCTATCGCCCAGTCATTCTTCTTACCGCGGTCAATTTCCTGCAGTACATCGGGTTCTACAGTTTTGTGTTCTGGTTTCCCACCATGCTGAAGCAGCTTTCCGGATTGTCGGACGTGCGGGTTGGGATTCTGGGAGCGCTGCCTTACCTGGCCGGCTTTGTGGCGTTGCAAATAAACGGCTGGCACTCGGACCGTACCCTGGAGCGCCGCTGGCACGTCGCTGCTCCGCTGTTCCTGGGAGTGGTTGCCCTGCTCGCCCTGTCCCTGCTGCACGCTTCGACTGCCATTGCGGTTGGACTTTTTACGCTGGTAGGCATCAGCGTGATTGCCCTCCTTTCGCCGTTTTGGGCTATTCCCACAGAACTGCTCAGCGAGTCGGGTGCTGCCGCCTCCGTGGGCATGATCAACTGCTTGGGCAGCCTCGCCGGCTTTGTCGGTCCCTACGCTCTCGGCTACTTGCACACCCGCACTGGCTCATTCACGCCCGGGCTGCTGGTCATGGTCATAGCCATGGCCACCGGTGGAGTTCTGGTGTTGTTCGTGCCCACACCGCCCGGCAAAGCTCCCCAGTTTCCCTTGCCTCTTCCGCCGACTAGTCATCCAGCCATTTAGTCATTTAGTCATTCAACCATTTGTGTGCCCTAGCCCAATGATTCAATGCTTAAATGATTCAATGATTAAATCAACCGCACATTCAGCCATTTAGTCATTTAGTCATCCAACCATTTGTGTGCCCTAGCCAAATGATTCTATGCTTAAATGATTCAATGATTAAATCAACCGCACGGTTCGCTGATTAGAATAAGCTGCCATGTACTCCCCTCAGGTGCTGGATCACTTCGAGCATCCGCGTAATGCCGGCGAAGTGCCCGACGCCGATGCCAGCGTGCAGGTGGAGAATCCGGCCTGCGGCGACATCCTGCGCCTCAGCGCCAAGGTGAGCGATGGCCACATTACGGACATTCGCTTCCGCGCCAAGGGCTGTGTGCCTTCCATGGCCTGCGCCTCCCTGCTCACCGAAATGGTGAAGGGCCGCACCGCAGCGGAAGCCCGCCAACTCCGCCGCGAGCAGCTGCTTGCCGCCGCCGGCAGCCTTCCTCCCGCCTCCATTCACGCCAGCCATCTGGCAATGGACGCCCTGGCCGCCTTGCTTAGAAAACTTCCCGCCGCGAATCATTGATTCAATGACTCAATCACTGAATGCTTCAATCATTAAAAATCCGTGTTAATCCGTGACCAAGAAGTTCCTCAGCCCAAGCTATAATTTCCCAGTGGGGTTCAGCTATCTCAACTACGCCCAGGGCATTTTCCGCCCGCTGCAGCTTGAGGGTGTGTTCCTGTTTGTGACCTCCACCTGCAACTCCCTTTGCCGCACCTGTTTTTACTGGGAAGAGCTGAACCAGGGCCGCGACCTCAGCTTTGACCAGCTCGCCCGCGTCAGCCAGACGGCACCGCATTTTCACAAACTATGGATCTCGGGCGGCGAGCCCTTCCTGCGCAAGGAGCTGGCGGAAATCATCGCGCTCTTTTACCGCAACAATGGAGTGCGCGCCCTTAATCTGCCCACCAACGGCCTTCTGCCGGCACAGCTCATTTCGGTAATTGATTACCTTCTGGAGCGCTGTCCGGAGCTGGTCATAGACCTGAACTTCTCCCTCGACGGCCTGGCCAACACTCACGACGCCATTCGCGGCGTGCCTAACAATTTCCAGAAGACGTTAGCCACCATCAATATGGCTGCAGCTCGATGGAAGGGCGTGCGCCGCCTGCGCCGCAACGTGGTCACCTGCATTACTACCGAAAATTACCGCGAGCTGGTGAACCTGGGCCTGCAGATGATGCGCGACACGGACTCGGACGGCCACTACTTTGAAATCATCCGCGGCGATCCTATGGACCCGGCTCTGAAGAAACTGGCGCCCGAAGATCTGAAGCATCTGCACCGGCGCCTCATGTGGTTTCACGAACGCTACGCCGACCGCCTGTTCTCGGACGTCCCGGCGCCTGCCCGGCAATTAGCCCGCGCCTTCTATCTCGGTAACATCAAGCTTCACTTTCAGTTACACGAGCAAAACCATTACACCAGCAAGGCTTGGCCCATGCGCTGTACGGCGGGGGAAACCACCATAGTGATTGACCACGACGGCCACTTTCGCGCCTGCGAGCTGCGCGGCAAATTAGGCCGCCTGCAGGATTTCGATTTTGACTTGGGCGCTGCCCTGGCCTCGCCACAGATGACGCAGGAAATCGCTGCCATCCCCCAAGCCAATTGCTGGTGCACCCATTCCTGCTGGATCCACAGCTCTTCCAAGTTCAGTCCCCGCGTGCTGCTCTTCCACATTCCGTGGGCCTACCTGAAACACCGCTGGCACCGCCTGCCGCAAACCGAAGCCGCCGAACTGGAGCGTTTCCTGGTGGCCGATGCGCCGCAATTGCCTTCTCCCGTCCACTAAATTCTTCGCCGCAGATCTGCCCGGATTCAAACAGGTGAGCAAAACATCGGTAGAGACATAACTTGTTACGTCTCGCCTTCCGCAGGAACACGTCATCCTGAGGACCCTTCGGTCCGAAGGATCTCGCGTGCAGTACCACGACACTGTTGGTTAGGAGCGATGGGTCAGTAATGTGCGGAGGCGGCATATATAAACAGGGCAAAGATGGCAATCGCCTCGCAGCCGAAACCCCACAGCATTCCAACCAGGACTGGCTTACGCTTGCGGGCTGCGGCGAGATATATCCCAAGTCCCAGCCACAAAACTTGTGCCATCACTGCAATCGGAAATACCAAGACCCGGTATGGGATCGAGTAATCTTGCCCCTGAAGGCGGCCGGCGATTTGAAAACCGACGGCAAAAAGCAATCCCGCCAGGACCAGCGTGATCACGGCCCAAATCGCAATTTGTCGGTTGTCCATAGGGCTTCCGCGAATTCGCCTTCACTTTAGCGCGAATTCCTCCCCGGCCCGGCTAGAATCTGATGTGATGCGCTTCTTCCCCCACCGGATCGTCAGCCTGCAGCCTAGCGCCACTGTCACCCTCGATGCGCTGGGCGCCCGCGACCGCCTGGTCGCTTGCACCAAATATTGCGAGGAAGTGTTGCCCGGCATCTCCGCCGGACGGCTTCTAGTGGCGGACTCCTGGACCTCCAAGGCGGCCGAAATTCTGGCCGCCGAGCCGGAACTGGTCATCGCGTCAGTTCCCTACCAGCTTGAATCGCTCGCCGAAATCCTCAAATCGGGCATTCCCTTCCTCGGCCTAGCGCCGAAGACTTTGGCCGACATCTATCGTGACATTGCCATGCTTGCCGGCATTGTAGGCCGGCCGGAGCGCGGAGTAGAAGTCATAGATTCCATGCAGAACGCTATTGATTCCGTCCGCCAAAAAGCTCAAGCCGCGTCCTCCGGCTCGCCCCAGGTCTTCTGCGAGGAATGGGGCAAGCCGCTCATCGCCTCTCAGCCTTGGGTGGCGGAGCTGGTAGCAGCCGCAGGCGGCGAGTTCGTGGGCGCGCCCGGGCAGCAGACCACCGCCGAAGTCGTTCTCGCCCGCGACCCCGATTACGTCGTTGCCGCCTGGTGCGGCGCCGGCGACCGCGTGCCCCTGGAGAAGATCATCGAGCAGCGTGGCTGGCGCACTATGAAGGCCGCGCTCGAGCGCCACGTCTTCTGCATTCCCGATCCCTGGCTCAACACGCCCGCGCCCACTCTGCTGCAGGGCCTGTACGCCATCGCTGCCATCCTCCATCCCCAACTTTTCCCACAACCGGAGGCGGTGCGCCGCATCCGACACACGGCGTAATCGTGTGGTTTAATGAAGCCCATGCTGACCGCCACTCCCAAAACACAACAGGTCAAGAAGGAGATTGACCATCTCGCCTCCGCCGCCCTCAGCCCGGAAGAGCTCATGCAGGGAATCGTCAAAAAGCTCAACGAGCGCATGCTCAAGTACAACTGGGTCGGCTTTTATATACTGGAGAACAAGCCCGGGCAGATGGCTGAACTTGTGCTCGGTCCATACGTAGGAGCTATGACGCCACACACCCGCATTCCCCTGAACAAGGGCATCTGCGGGGCCGCCGCCTCCACCGGCAAGACTCAGATTGTGCACGACGTAAACTCCGATCCCCGCTACCTGGCCTGCTCTATTGAAACCAAGTCGGAAATCGTGGTGCCGGTTTTCGTGCACGGCAAAGTGGTGGGCGAGCTCGACATTGACAGCCACTTCCCTGCCGCCTTCAAACCCGAAGATCAGGAACTGGTCGAATACTGCGCCCGTGTCCTGGGCAAGCATTTGGAAAAATTCCGCCGATGAAAGTGGAAAAAGGACAAGTACGGGCGCCCGAAATCGGGCGCGTCTGGCTGAATTCCCCGCCCCTCAGCCTGCGCCAGCTGCGCGGTCGCGTGGTGCTGATGGATTTCTGGGACTACACCTGCGTCAACTGCCTGCGCACCCTACCGTACGTGCAAGGCTGGCACGAACGCTACCGGGACCACGGTTTGACCGTCATCGGCGTGCACACTCCGGAGTTCACCTTCGCGCAATACGAATCCAATGTGGAACGGGCGGTGCGCGACCTGGGTATCACCTACCCGGTGGTCATTGATAGCAACTATGAGTTGTGGAAGGCCTTCGCCAACCGCTACTGGCCCACCAAGTACCTGCTCGACAACGAGGGTTATCTGCGCTATGCCCACTTCGGCGAAGGCGCTTATGGCGACACCGAACAGGCCATCCAGGACCTGCTGCACGAAATTCACCCCGGACTCGACCTGCCTCCGATTATGGAACCGGTGCGCGAAACTGACCGTCCGGGCGCGGTCTGCTTTCAGCCCAGCCCGGAGCTTTACCTTGGCCACCGCCGCGGGCGCATCGGCAACAAGAACGGCTTTCGCGAAGACGAAGTTGCCGACTATTCCTTCACCGGCAAACTCGAGGAAGGCCAGTTCTACGCTCAGGGCCGCTGGGCTTCCACCGCCGAGTACTTCGAATCGGCAGCTGAGGGCGACAACCGCATCGTGCTGAAGTATTCGGCCGCGGCCGTGAACCTGGTGCTGGCCTCGCCTCGGGCTTCCTCTTACGAGGTTGTCATTCATCAGGACGGAAAACCCCTCACCCGTGCCCAGGCGACCCCCGACGTGCGCTTCCACCCGGTGGCGAGCGGCGAAGATAGCTACATCATTGTTGAGCAGCCCCGCATGTACCAGCTGGTGGATAACCGCAACTTCGGCACCCACACCCTGGAACTGCTCTGCCCCCAGCCCGGCCTGGCTGCCTTCGCCTTCACCTTCACCACCTGCCTCGACCCCAGCGCCATTCCTTCCGAGGCAGTGGGATGAAGCTCGTCGCCGCAGCTCTGATCCTGCAAAATGGCAAGCTGCTCATCTGCCAGCGCACCCGCCATCAGCCCATGCCCCTGAAATGGGAGTTCCCCGGCGGCAAGATTGAGGAAGGCGAACAGCCCCGCGACGCCATGCACCGTGAACTCGACGAAGAGCTGGGCATTGACGCCAAAGTGGGCGAGGAGGTCGCCCGCATCCGCCACAGCTACAAGGGCGGCGGACAGGTGGAGCTGCGCTTCTTCGTGGTCCACCAGTTCGCCGGCGAAATCGAGAACCGCATCTTCCGCGACGTCCGCTGGGTGGACCGCGCCCACCTGCCGCAATACGATTTCCTGGAAGCCGATCTGGAACTGGTCAACGACATCGCCGCCGGTAAAATCCTCTAGGATCCTCGACGTTACACATCTCTCGACTCATGGATTGTGTTTTAGGGAACACAGGTCGTTCTCGATTGCATAAGCCTGGACCGACGACAATCCAGCCCGTAGGCCGAAATAGCTTTTATCCCAGGGCGTGAGCCCTGGGATAACGCGTTTATAAAGTTGTTGTGCGACCCGAGCCCGAGGGCGAGGGGAGCACAACACGCCGACCGCAATGGACGAATCCCGGCAATTTCTTCGGGCACGCTTGCCGGATGGTTAATGAAACTGCGTCCACAAATACGCCCCGGTTAGCGCCGTCACTACCGCCGTGGTGCTCCAGGCGGCCACGTTGAACCAGCGTGAATTGATGTACTCGCCCATGAGCTCGCGCTTATTGATGAGCAGAATCATGAACACCAGCACAAAGGGCAGCACCGCGCCGTTGATCACCTGGCTCAAAATGGAAACCTGCACCAGCGGCAGATTGGGCGTCAGGATCACTCCCGCTCCGGCCACAATTAGCAACGTATACAGCCAATAGAAAACCGGCGCCTCGCTGAAGCTTTTTCCTACCCCTGATTCGAAACCCAGCCCCTCGCACACCACGTACGCGGTGGAGAGCGGCAAAATGGACGCCGCAAACACGGAAGCATTCAGCAGCCCGGCGGCAAACAGGATGTAGGCATACTCGCCCACTAGCGGATGCAGCGCCTGCGCCGCATCGGCGGCATCGCGCACCTGCGTGTGCCCATGCACATAAAGCGTGGCGGCGCAGGCCACTATGATGAACCACGCCACCACGTCGGTCAGAATGCAGCCCACCACCACATCAACGCGCGAGGCGGCAAACTGCCGCCGCGTCACTCCCTTTTCCACGATGGACGACTGCAGGTAAAACTGCATCCAGGGCGCAATCGTCGTGCCCACAATTCCCAGAAACATGTACAGATAGGCGCGCTGATGGAAGTAGCTCAGCCCGGCCGGCTTGAAGGTGGCAATGGCAGCTTCGCCCCAGGAAGGTCCCGCCATAATACCGGCAAAAATGTAAGTAACATAAAAAAATGAAGCGACAATGAATACTTTTTCAACACTCTTGTACTGTCCTTTAACGACCAGCAGCCAGACGAATACAGCGGTAAGGGGGACGGAGATGAATCGCGACACGCCAAACAGCTCCAGGCTCATGGCCACTCCGGCAAATTCGCCCACCACGTTGCCGAAGTTCACCACCACCAGCCCCATCATCATCAGGAAGGTGACGCGCAGGCCAAACTCCTCGCGGATCAGATCGCTCAAGCCCTTGCCGGTCACCGCCCCCATGCGCGCCGACATTTCCTGCACCACGATCAGCGCCAGCGTAGTGGGGATGATGGTCCACAGCAGCAAATGGCCAAACTGCGCCCCGGCAGCCGAATAGGTCCAGATGCCATTGGGGTCGTTGTCTACGTTCGCCGTAATGAAGCCGGGGCCGAATACCGCCAAAAACAGCAGGATCCGGATCCGCCAGCGCCTCCACCATCTCATCGCTGCCGTCGCAAGTTGAGTTTGGGAACACGCGCACTGCCGCCCCAGAATAAATGCAGCCTCGCTTTCCCGCCAGCCACTTGCGTGCTGTGCGAACCACTTTTTTCACCACAAAGGTCATTCACCACAGTCTCCCGACGTAGTCCTTCTTGGGTGTCATTCCGAGGGAGGGCGCGTCCAGCCTGCGAGACAAGCCAAAGTCGAGGGACCTTGTGTTTTGGAACTGGTAACTAGGTACTGGGTAACTGTGTTACAGCTTCGCCCTGAGCAGGCTAATCACATCGTCTGAGGTAATCACACCCGTGAGCTTGCCTTCGTCATCCACTACGGGAAGGGTGACCAGATTGTAC
>DATFDP010000238.1:0-10955 GCA_035252015.1 Terriglobales bacterium | reverse complement strand
GATGATCGTTTCCTGGTACGCGCTTCTGGCCATCATCTCGGCGGCGGCCGCCCCGTCCCCCGGTTCTTCGGCCACTGCTGCCATCCAATCGCCGGCGCCCGTTTGACGCCGCCTGCCTGTCCGGAGGATCAATGAAAATCGCTCTCATCTGCGATCGCTATCCGCCCCGGCCTCACACCGGCATCGGAGCTTTTGTGCAGATGCTCGCCCGCGGCCTGCACCAGCGTGGCCACCGCATCCTGGTGGCCGAAATTGGCGCACGCTATGGCGAAACCTTCGACAACGGTGTGCCGGTTTTCACTCTGCCGCGGTCTGGCGCGCGCTGGGTTGGCAACTTGATCACGCGCCTGCGCCTGCGGGACTGGCTCGCTGCGCGCGCTCGTGAGGGCGCCATTGACCTGGTCGAGGCGCCCGACTATCCGGGGTTCCTGCCCTTTGCCATCCCGGGAAGCGCCACCGTGGTACGTCTGCACCAGAGTTCCACCGTCTCTCACCGCCTGGCCGGCCTCAAAATGTCAGCGGGAATCCGCTTTTACGAAAAGAGAACGCTGGCCGCCAACCCCAACTGGATCGGCGTTTCCTCCCATATTCTGGGTTTGACACAAAGAGCATTTGGCCTCTCACCAAAAAAATATGCCGTCATACACAACGGGATCGCACCCTTGCCCGCAGCCGACGAGCATCCTGATCTGCCCGCCTGCTTTGTTCTCTACGCCGGCCAGGTATCCAGAAGAAAAGGTTCCCTCGTGTTGGCCGAGGCGGCGCGCCAATTTCTGCCCCGCCATCCCGATGTGCATCTCGTCTATGCCGGCGGCTGCCTGCCCGAACCCGGCTTGCCGCCCGTTGACCAGCAAATCCGAAAAATTCTCGGCGCCCTGTCTTCCCGCGTTCACTTTTTGGGACAGTTGACACGCGAGCAGACCCTGGCCTGCATGCGGCGTGCCCTGGTTTTCGCCTTCCCAGCGCTCATTGATTGTTTCCCCTTGGTGGTGCTGGAGGCCATGAGCGCGGGGGTTCCCGTGGTTTTCACCAGCAATCCTCCCGGCCCCGAGATGATCGAAGACGGCTTCAGCGGCCTGCTGGCCAATCCCGCCTCCGCTCACGATTTCGCGGAGAAGACCAGCCGGCTTCTCGAGAATCCCAGGCTTGCCGCCAGCCTCGCCATGCAGGCGCGCAAACGGGTAGCCGAGCGCTTCTCCCTCGAGCGGTGCCTGAAGGCTACCGAACATTTTTATGAAGAATGCCTGCGCGAAAGCCGCCAGCCGGCAGCCGCCCATTTCCTGCCGCGCACGCTGTCCACCCCGCTTCTGCACCGTCGCTGATATCCCGGCACCATGAGCCGAGCGAAACCCATCTACGTCGTCATCACCCCCGCTCGCGACGAGGAGACCCGCCTGCGCTTCACACTGGAGAGCATGGTGGCGCAGAGCCTGCGTCCGGCGGAGTGGATCATCGTGGACGATGGGTCGAGCGACGGCAGCGCCGCCATCGTCCGGGAGTACTCCCGCCATCACGCCTGGATCCGCGGCTTCGAGCGCGGCGACCGTGGCCGCAGGTTGCCCGGCGCGGGTGTAGTGGAAGCCTTCTATGAGGGCTATCACTCGCTGCAGTGCCGAGACTGGGAGTTCCTCGTCAAGCTGGACGCCGACCTCAGCTTCAATCCTGATTTCTTCCACCGTGCGCTGGCGCATTTCCAGGGCCAGCCGCGCCTGGGCATCGGCGGCGCCAGCTTGTTTCTGTTGCAGAACGGTGCGGCGCAGGCCGAGACCGGCCCCCGCTTTCATGTGCGTGGCGCCACCAAGATTTACCGCCGTCAATGCTGGCAGGCCATCGGCGGAATTATCGCCGCACCCGGCTGGGACGTGGTGGACGAAATCAAGGCCCGCATGCTGGGCTGGAACACCGAAAGTTTCGCCGATGTAATTGCTTTTCACCACCGGCCCACCGGCGGTTCAGGCCCCTGGCGTGACATGCTCAAGCGCGGCCAGGGCTGCTACGTTGCCGGCTACCATCCTCTCTACCTGGCCGCCCGCTGTCTGCGCCATCTCGGCTCCAGGCCTTACCTGCTGGGCGCTCTCGGCATGGGCGCCGGCTTCATTTCCGGTTATCTCGGCCGAATTCCCCTGCAACGCGACCCGGCGCTGGTGAGCTACGTTCACCAGCAACAATGGCGGCGGCTGCGGGGCCAGAACACCGTGTGGAAGTGAGCGTGGTCGCCAGCAACCAACCGCTTCGCGTCCTCTACAGCTTTCCCCACAAGCTGGGTGCTGGCAGGATCTGCTACACCGCGTGGCAGCAGGTGCACGGGCTCGCTGCCGCCGGCGCCGAGGTGCTGGTTTTCCCCGGCGTTCTGCATCGGCCTTTGCCGGCGAACGTTGCCGTGCGCCCCACGCTGGCCCGCGGCCGGTGGCGTATTCCTTACAGGCTGCTGGGCACGCTGCACGCCTGCGCCCTGCACGATCGGATCGTCGCGCGCCGCCTGCAAGCGCTCGCCGGCCAGATTGACGTCGTTCATACCTGGCCGCTGGCCGCGCTCCACACCTTGCGCGCCGCCGTCCGCCTGGGCATTCCCACCGTGTTGGAGCGTCCCAACGCCCATACTCGCTTCGCCTACCTGGTGGTCCAGCAGGAGTGCGAGCGCCTGGCCGTGGAGTTGCCGCCTGACCACGAACATGCCTGGAAATCCGCCGTGCTGGCCCGCGAAGAAGAGGAGTATCGCCAGGCTTACCGATTGCTGTGCCCGTCGGATTTCGTAGTGCAAACCTTTCTGCAGCAGGGCTTTCCTCGCGAGCGCCTGCTGCGCCATGATTATGGTTTCGATGAGACCAGGTTTTATCCTGACGACCGTCCGCGTGCGCAAGTTGCGCGGGGCCTCACCGTCCTGTTTGCCGGAGTTTGCGCGGTGCGAAAAGGCTTGCACTTCGCTCTGGAGGCGTGGCTGCGCTCTCCCGCGCACCGTGATGGCGCTTTTCTGATTGCCGGCGAGTTCCTGCCCGCCTACGCCCGCAGACTCGCCTACCAGCTGTCACAGCCGAGTGTGCGCGTGCTCGGAAATCGGAACGACCTGCCGGACCTCATGCGCCAGAGCGACATTCTGGTTCTGCCCAGCATCGAAGAGGGCTACGGGCTGGTCTGCGCCGAAGCCATGGGCAGCGGATGTGTTCCCCTGGTTTCGGACGCCTGCACCGAAATCTGCGTCCACATGGGCAACGCGCTGGTGCATCGCGTCGGCGATGTAGATGCCCTCACTCGCCACCTCACCATGGTGCACCAAGACCGCGGACTGCTGCAGCGCTTGCGCGACGCCTGCCTGCGCGACGCCCCACGCCATACCTGGACTGCCGCCGGAGCTAAGCTGCTCCTCGCCTACCGCCAAGCAATCGCCGAAAAGGCCGGCGACGCCGTGCCCTCAGAATTGCAGCTGTGCGCCTGAACTTCAGCTGCCTGGCCGCCCGGCTCGGGCGCTCATCCTATTCAGCTAATTAACCAGTTAGATAGCTAGTCACCACGCGTCCCCTATGCCCCCACTTCGAATCTTGTTCCTGATCGAAAACCTCTCCATCCTGCGCGACCGCCGTGTGCGTCGTGAAGCCGCGGCCTTGAGCGGCGCTGGATGCCAGGTCAGCGTCATCTGCCCTCGGCTGCTCAGCGAACCCCGCCTCCCAGCCATCCTCGGCGACCTGCGCATCTACTCCTACCCGCAGCCCTGGCAAGGCGCCGGCTTCTTCACCTACGCGCTGGAGTACGCCTGGAGCCTGCTCGCCACCCTCTCCCTGGTGTTCACCGTCTCCTTGCGCCGCGGCTTTGACGTTCTGCACGCCGCCAACCCTCCCGATCTGTTTTTTCTGCTGGCAGCTCCCTTCCGCCGGCTGGGCAAAAAGTTTGTTTATGACCAGCACGACTTAAGCCCAGAAATTTTCACAGCAAAATTTGGCGGCCGCGCCCGCTGGTTGCACCGCCTCCTGCTCTGGCTGGAGCGCTGTTCTTACCGCTTGGCCGACTTGGTCATCGTAACCAATGAGTCTTTTCGCCGCCTGGCCACTACTCGCGGCCGTTGTTTGCCGGAAAAGGTTGCGGTGGTGCGCAACAATCCCGATCTCAACCGCTTTAACTGCGGGTCCCTGCAACCCAAATTTAAGCAAGGTGCTGCATTCCTGGCCGTCTACGCCGGAATTATGGGAACCAAGGCGGGAGTTGACCGCCTAATTCGTGCCGCCTACCACATTGTGCACGTCCGCGGCCGCAAGGATGTCCACTTCGCCCTGCTCGGCGATGGCGAGTGCCGGCCGGCCCTCCAACAACTGGCCCGCTCTCTTCAACTGGAGCCGTTCATCTCCTGGCCCGGATTCGTCGGCGACCAGGATTTACTGGCCTGGCTCTCCACCGCCGATGTCTGCCTCGCTCCTGACCCACCTAATGCGGCTAACCAACTCTCCACCTCAACCAAGCTCATGGAATACATGGGTTGTGGCAAGCCCACTGTTTGTTTCGACCTGAAGGAAGCGCGCTACTCCGCCGGGAGCGCAGCGGCCTATGTGCGGCGAGATGATTGCTCGCTTTTCGGCGATGCGGTTCTGGGACTGCTTGACGATCCCGCCCTCCGACGGCGCATGGGGCAGGCCGGATTGGAGCGCGTTCGGCAGGAGCTGAATTGGGAGCACTCGCGGCGGGCGCTGCTCAACGCTTATCGCCACCTTAGTGGAGCATTTCTGCAGGAAGTCGCCGCCGAACAGGAAAGGAAGACGGCCTGACTACTGACAGCCGCCTCGGTCCTCGCCCGTGCGAAACTGGAACACCTGGATGCGGCGGTTATTGGAATCCGCCACGTAGATGCGGTCGCGCGCATCCGCCCATAACCCCAACGGCCGGCTGAACTCGCCTGTCTTGCTGCCTGGCCGCCCGAAAACACCCACCAGCTTACCCTCCCGGTTGTAAACCCTTACCTTCCCCTCCACCTCATCGCTCACGTACAGGTTGCCGGCGCTGTCTATGGCCAGACCTGCGTGGTCGGGCGGCGAGTGGTTGTCGTTAGTCGTCCTGACTTGCCGCAGCAAATTTCCCTGCCCGTCCAAAACCTGAACCCGCGAGCCGTATGCATCGAGCACAAAAAAATGTCCCCCGGCGAAGACGATGCTCGTCGGCTTACTGAACTCTACCTTCCCTGTGCCGTGCGACGTATCGCCAAAGCTCCCCACCACGGCGCCGCGCAAATCGAGCACGAACACCGAATTGCGAGCGCTGTCCGCCACGTAAATCCGGCTGTTGGGCCCGTCAACCGCAATCCCCTCCGGCCGCTCGAAATACGCTTCCCCTTTGATTTTTCCCAGGTAGTGACGAAAGCGGCCCAGGTGGTCGTACACCAGGATCATGCCGCGCTCAGCATCGCTCACGTAGATATTGCCCAGACTGTCAGCGGCGACGCCCGCCGGCATCTGCAGCCTGCGGTCTTTGCCACCCTGAATGCGGAACGAAGTCTTGCCCTTGAAGTCGAGCACGTGCACCGCGTGCACTGGCGGATCGGCCACCACCACGCGCCCGCTTGCGTCAGTGGCCACGCTCCGCGGCGCTTCCATTACCGTCTGGTGCTCCTCCACCACGCTGGTGATGGCATCCACCATGTCCGCCAGCACGGGGCGCCCATTCACCGTTTCCACCGGATGCGCGCCTGGCTCGTAATCTTCCACCACCCGTTGCTTCGCGGGAGCTATATCGTCCGAAGGCGGACCCGAAACCGCGGCCGGCTGATCCTCCGGCTGGCCGGCGATGGTACCCACAAACTCGCCCAAGCGCAGCCGCGACCGGCCCTTGAAGCCTCCCTCGGCCACGAATGCTCCGATGTAATCAAGTGAGCAGGTTTTCCCCAGCTCCACGCGGGAGGCAGCGCGTTTCGCTTTGTCGTTGCTGCTAACCTGCGCGCGCGCCGGCGCGGCGCAGCAGGCCAGCAGGAGCACAGCGACTGACTGCACGCCAATAGACCACGTCATGGCAGACTCACTGACCGAAGCGGCAGGTCCCACACTGGCTGCGATTATAGGCGGCAGCCCGCTCCCTGCCTGTGATTCAGGTCACAGCATTTTTCCATTTCCTGGAGTTTTCTTGCTGAAGGAGAACCATGCGCGCTCGCACCATCATTGAGCCTTTTCGCATCAAGAGCGTGGAACCGATTCACTGGACCACCCGCCCGCAACGCGAAGCCCTGCTAAAGGCCGCCTCTCACAACCTGTTCCAGCTCCCGGCCGAGGCCGTGCTCATTGATCTGCTTACCGACTCCGGCACCGGCGCCATGTCTACGCGGCAGTGGGCGGCCATCATGAAAGGCGACGAAAGTTATGCTGGCAGCCGCAGCTTCGACCGCTTCCGCGATTCGGTGCGCGACATTTTCGGCTTCCGCCACGTCATCCCCACCCACCAGGGCCGGGCGGCGGAGCGCATTCTGTTCAGCGTCATGTGCCGCAAGGGCGACGTGGTCCCCAACAACACCCACTTCGATACCACCCGCGCCAACATTGAATTCGTAAGCGCCGAGGCCGTGGACCTGCTCCGCCCCGAAGGCCGCCAGCCCTCACTCAACCATCCTTTTAAAGGCAACATCGACGTGGAGGCGCTGGAGAACCTGATCGCCCGCGTGGGCCGCGAGCGCGTTCCTCTGGTCATGCTCACCATCACCAACAATTCCGGTGGCGGCCAGCCCGTTTCTCTGGAAAACGTGCGCGCGGTGAGCGCGGTCTGTCGCCGGCAGCGCATCCCGCTTTATTTCGACGCCTGCCGCTTCGCCGAAAATTCGTACTTCATCAAGCTGCGCGAGAGCGGCTACGAATCGAAAACGCCGAAGGAAATCGCCCGCGAAGTCTTCAGCTACGGCGATGGCTGCACCATGTCCGCGAAAAAGGATGGGCTGGCTAACATCGGCGGCTTCCTCTGCACCAACGATGACACTCTGGCGCAGCAGGAAAAGAACCTGCTGATTCTCACCGAAGGTTATCCTACCTACGGCGGACTCGCTGGTCGCGACCTGGAGGCTATTGCCGTTGGCCTACAGGAAGCGCTGCACGAGGATTACCTGCGCTATCGCATCGCTTCCACCGCCTACCTGGGTGACCACATTGCCGCCGAAGGCGTGCCCATCGTGCAGCCTCCCGGAGGCCACGCCATTTACCTTGACGCCCGTGCCTTCCTGCCACACATTCCACCGCAGCAATTTCCCGGCGTGGCTTTGGCGTGCGAGCTTTACCTGGAAGGCGGCATCCGCAGCGTGGAAATCGGCACACTCATGTTCAGCGACGCTGCCAAAATGGATTTGGTGCGCCTGGCCATCCCGCGCCGCGTCTACACTCAGAGCCACATTGACTATGTTGTAGAGGTTATTCTGGAGGTCTGGCGCCATCGCGAGCAGGTGCGTGGCCTGCGCCTTACTTACGAGGCGCCTTTCCTGCGTCATTTCACTGCGCGCCTCGCGCCATTCGAGGCCGCCGCCCAGCCGGTATGAAAGTCAAACCGCCCGTTGCCTGTGAAATTCTGCCCCACGACGGACTAGCTACGCGGCAGGTAAACCACTATGTATGAATAACTTGGACCTTGGCAGCAACTATCCAGGCCAGGATGAGCACAGGATTTCCACACCCACGCACGCTACTTGGTGATTTCCATCACGGGCCGCTCGGAACAACCTCCCGTTCAGCGGAACTTATATCCTGGATTCAATTCGCACCGGTAAACCTTGGTCTGATCTTTATCTTCCCTGACGTTGCAGGTCGCCCAATTCAGGCACAGGCTGGGCCCCAGGGGAAACACAATCGCGCTCCCGTTCACCTCCGCCTCAATGCTGGGTCCTTCGGCGTCCGGCGGCAGCGTAAAGTTCAGAGCCTGCCCGAAAATCACGGGATAGGAATCGCGAATGGTCTCGCTCACCATCGGGTGATAGACCTCGGCCTCAAACAGAAACGTTGCTGTATCCGACCAGTTGAACACGGTGATCTTGACGGTGCGTCCATTATCGGAGAACTCGTTGGAAATTGTGCGGGTAAACGGGCACGGCCCGGCAATGCAGGAAACTCTGGGATTGCGAAACTGGTTGCCCTCGCCCGCATCGTACGTAAGCGAGCCGACGGACGCCTTCCACTTTCCGTCTGGCGAGCAAGGTTCGTGGCTATGGCACGGCACATTCCCGGTGTTCGCAACCTGGAAAGTTTTCACCGCGCTGCCCACATTTAACGCCGAAGTGGTCTTCTGTGAATATCGCACTGCGACATTAGCGATCACCGCCTTGGTGGGAACCGGCGCGGGGTGCGGCGCGCGCGAAAGCGGCTGCATGCGCGCCACGATCAGCCCGCCGGGACGCACGTCTTGCAGGATCAGCGGACGATAACCGGAGTGGGCGAAGCTCAGGGTGATGGGCTCCCCCGGCTTCACCCCCGGCTGCAGTGTGACGCTGAAGTAACCGGCGGCGTCCGATTGCGTCGTGCCGGTGGCCAGCCCCCCGGACCCGATGATCTGCGCGTCAGCGATCGGCTGTTCCTTGTTGGGGTCGGCTTCCTGCCGCATTACGGCCCCTTTCAGGGTCACCGGTTGCGCCTTGGGAATCCGTGACCAGATGATGATTCCCGCCACCACCGCGGCGCAAACGACGGCCACTACCGCGCCCAAAGCAAGCTTTTTTCCGGCCCCCATTCTCACCACATCTTACGCCAGCGCACACTGCCTCGCGGCATCCGGAATTTCCCTTAGCTCACTCCCACCCGTTATCTTTCCGGCACCGCCTTTCCTGCACTCCACCTGGCGAGCAACCCTCGGTTAGAATCGGAGGCAGTGGACGAAGGGAGCGACCAAAACCGAAAACTTACGCGCCGGGAATGGCTCCGGCAGACAGCTGCCCTAGGTCTGGCGCTGCCTGTGGCCCGCGCCGGCATGCTTCCACTGCTGCAATCCGCCCAGCAGTCTCAGTCTTCCTCGCCGTGTTTCGCTCCTCCTCCCGCTCCCACCACTCTTTCCCCGGACGACATGAATTTTCTGGATGACATCATCAACGCCGACTTCTGCTTTTTCTGGGAGCAGGCCAGCCCGCAAACCGGCTTGGTCAAAGACCGCTTCAATGTGCGCGCTCCCGATAACCGTGTGGTGGCCAGCGTTGCCGCCACCGGCTTTGGCCTCACCGCTGTCTGCATCGGCCACCGGCGCGGCCTCATCACCCTCCCCGAAGCCACTGACCGCGTGCTCACCACATTGCGTTTTCTGTGGAAGCGGCTCTCCACTCATCGTGGTTTCTTTTTCCACTTTGCCAATGTGGACACGGGAGAAAGGATGTGGGATTCCGAGGTCTCCTCGGTGGACACCGCCATCCTTCTCTGCGGCGTCCTTACTTGCCGCCAGTACTTCCACAACCCGGAAATCAATCTCCTGGCCCGCCAGATCTTCAATCGCGTGGACTGGACCTGGCTCTCCGAAGACACCACTCTGCTGCCCCAGGGCTGGACTCCGGAGGTCGGCTTCCTGCCTTCGCGCTGGGATTACTACAGCGAGTTGATGATGATGTACCTGCTGGGCATGGGCTCCTTTACCTTCCCCTTGCTCCCCGCTGCCTGGAACGCCTGGAAACGCACCACCTTCTCCTACGACGGCCTGACCTACGTGGGAGCTTTTGCTCCATTGTTTGTGCACCAGTATTCCCAGGCCTGGTTCGATTTCCGCGGCAAGCGTGATGCCTATGCCGACTACTTCCAGAACTCCGTGCTGGCCACCGACGCGCACCGCCGTTTCTGCCTGGAACTGGGCAGTCGCTTTACCGATTACAGCAACGACCTGTGGGGAATAACCGCCTCCGACTCGCAGAACGGCTACGTGGTTTGGGGCGGCCCGCCGGAGATGGGTCCCATTGACGGCACCATCGTCCCCAGCGCCAGCGCCGGTTCTCTTCCGTTCCTTCCGCAGCCCGTCATGCGGGTGCTGCGCACCATCAAGAGCCGCTATCCCAAAGCCTGGAGCCAGTACGGCTTCGTCAATGCCTTCAATCCGGTTAATGGCTGGTACGACCCCGACGTGATCGGCATTGATACCGGCATCACTATGCTCATGGCGGAAAACGCGCGCTCCAATTTCGTGTGGGACACCTTCATGAAAAACCCCGAAGTCCTGCGCGGTATGGAGCGCGCAGGCTTCAGGCCTTATGCCGCCCCGGGAATGCAGGAATCGGCGAGCCCCGAAAAGAGTTCCTAAGTCCAGCCCCTACTGTGGCCACATCGGCACGAGGGTGGTGACTTTCATCACCCCATACCCGCTCATCAGTCACTGCTTCAATGTGCATAAAAGTCTAATCTTAGGCTGGCAGGTGGGGTGAGCAGGAGCATTTATGACTGCTAACTATGTCCTCCTCGCTCTGCTTGTCATCTGCGGCCTCTACCTTCTGGACCGCATCGTGCTGGGTGCCCGTCAGTTTATTCGCTTCCGCGGGAAAATGCTGGTCACTTGTCCGGAAACGAAACACCCCGCCGCGGTCGAAGTTGACAACTGGCGTGCCGTGCTGGCGCCCCTCGCTGCTCCCCAACCTATGCGCCTTAGCGCCTGCTCGCGCTGGCCGGAACGTCGCGAGTGCGCCCAGCCCTGCGTGTGCCAGCTTGAGGAAGATCCGGAAGCGCACCGCGTCTGGACCATCGCCGCCCAATGGTACGAAGGCAAAGACTGCTCCTACTGCGGCCACCCCATCGAGATGAGCCACTTTGAGCATCCCCCAGCTCTGCTCGATGTCGAGAAAAAAATGATGAAGGAATGGAACGGCCTCCCCGCCGAGAAGCTGCAGGATGCTTTCTCTACCATGAAACCGGTGTGCTGGAATTGCTACGTAACCGAGACCTTCAGCCACGAACATCCCGGCCGCACCGTGATCCGGCCCTGGAAACACTCGCCGCCCTGGGCCAGGAACTGATCGCCGTCCCGGCCTCCGGCCTGGATCTGTTCCGCACACG
>DATFDP010000237.1:0-10089 GCA_035252015.1 Terriglobales bacterium | reverse complement strand
GCTTTGCTGAATGTGCTCGGTGATCCTGTCGCAATGCAGTATTACCCTGCGCCATTCTCCCGGTCTGAGGTGCAGGACTGGATTCGGCGCAACCGGGCGCGCTACTGCGATTACGGCTTTGGATTGTGGGCGATGTTGCTGAAAAGTTCGGGCGAACTAATAGGAGATTGTGGGTTTTTCATACGCGAGGTGGAAGGTCAGCTCGACTTTGAACTCGCGTGGCATGTGCGGCGCGATTTCTGGGGACAGGGATTCGCGACCGAAGCAGCACAGGGATGTATCGCCTATGCCTTTTCGACGCTGGGCGCCGAACGCATGATTGCGTTGGTGCGTCCGGAAAACGTGAGCTCGTGCACGGTGGCAGAAAAGAACGGAATGAGCTGCGAGCGAAAGATCTTTTGGCGTGGGTATGATCATTGCGTGTACGTGAAGCACAATAGCGGGACCTAACGACGCGGCATGGCAAAACGCAAATCCAAAGGCGCTTATATGATTTCCGCGGTGGCGGAAATGTACGGCATTCACCCGCAGACATTGCGGCTGTATGAGCGCGAAGGACTGCTGAAGCCGTCGCGCACGGACGGCAACACGCGCCTGTACACGGAAGAGGACCTGCAAAGGCTGGAGTTTATTCTGAACCTGGCGCGCGATTTGGGAGTGAATATCGCCGGCATCGCAATTATCTTGCAGATGCGCGAGCGCATGGAAGAGATGAACCGGCAGATGCAGGAGTTCGTCCGCTTCGTTCAGCAGGAAGTGGCGTTTCGTGCCAGCCACGCGCATGCCGACCCGAGCCAGGGCGCCATTGTGCCGATACGGAAGCCGGGCGTTCCAATCACCACAAAAAAGAAATAGCCGGCCTGAGCCGGCCCCGATCGGTAGAGGAAGTTCCTACCCAATCTTCTCTTCAATTTCCTTTTCCGGCACATCGTGACCGTGGATGGAGATTATCGGTTTGGAGCCTTGTGCAGCGGCAGCGGCCAATTTCGCGTCAGTGCTTGCGGGGTCAGTCCCGGGTTCCGAACCGGCATTGATCTTGTTTCGGAGTTTCTGCGGGTACACTCGCATGCGCTGCCGAATCCTCCGTTCTACATCCGTCCATTCCTCCCTGGCGCGATCCATCTGGCGGCGAACATTCGCCAGGCTCTTTCTTTCCGCACTACGTAGATTTTCGATCAGACGCATCTTAAGTCTCTCCTCTCGCTCAGCGTCTTGGAGCAGACACTCGTGGCATCTAATGTGATGCGCGGCAGCGTTGAAGGGAAACTGCTGCTGGCCAGGTACTCTGGAAGCGCCGGGTTGCAGGTTTGCAACTTGTGAGGGGCAGGCGTAGGCTTATGGGGTTCCTCCAGCCCAGAGAGGCCGAATGGCTTTGAAGGGGAACTCTGCGGGAGCAACTTTGCAACGTCAACCATGCTGTCTTCCACCAACCCCGCAGTCACGCCTGTAGTCCGCGCGATCTGTGCACACTGAAGAAGGACGCACGATGAATATTTACGTAGGGAATCTCGATTTCAAAGTCACTGAAGACGAATTGCGCCAGGCATTTTCAGCTTATGGCCAGGTAGACAACGTAACCATCCTGAAAGACCGTGATACCGGCCAGCCGCGAGGGTTCGGATTTGTGGAGATGGCCAATAGCGAGGAAGCACAAAAAGCAATCAACAGCATGAACGGAGCCCAACTTGGGTCGCGCGCGCTGAACGTGAATGAAGCGCGCCCGAAGGAAGCGCGAGCTGGAGCCGGTGGACGTGGAGGTTTCGGCGGCGGGCGCGGTGGCGGAGGCGGCCGGGGACGGAGCGGCGGAGGCGGAGGCTTCCGCAACCGCTACTAATCAGGAAAAACATAAGGCGCAGCGCAAAGCTGCGCCTCGGTTATTTTCTTAGACAAAGTCCACGTGCGGCTGGCTGGGAATGATGCCCGCCCGATAGCCCATGTCCAGCAGTCGCGCGACGGCTTCCTTGCCGTCCTCGCCATAGTCGAGCGTGCGGGCATTCACGTACATGCCCACGAACTTGTCGGCCATCTGCGGATCCAGGTCGCGGGCAAATTGCATGGCATACGCCAGCGCTTCTTCGCGGTGATCCAGTGCGTACTGGATGCTGTTGCGCAGTGCCTGCGTGACAGAGCGAATCATGTCACTGCCCAATTCCCGCCGAATGGCATTTCCTCCCAGGGGAAGAGGCAGCCCGGTGAGCTCATGCCACCACTTACCCAAATCGAGCAGACGGCACAATCCTGAAGATTCGTACGTAAGCTGGCCTTCATGGATGATAAGCCCCGCTTCAAACTTGCCTGCCAGAACGGCGGGGATGATCTGGTCGAACGGGACGACCGCAGTGTCGATGGTGGGCGCAAACAGCTTCAAAGCCAGATAAGCGGTGGTCATGGTTCCGGGGACGGCCACCTTCACGCGCTTCAGCTCATCGAGGCCGATCATTCGCTGCGATACCACCATGGGCCCATACTGTTCTCCCACGCTGCCGCCGCACGGCATGAGCGCGTATTTGTCCTGCACGTAAGGATAAGCGTGGAAGGAGATGGCGCTCACATCATAGAAACCTTCCATGGCTTTGCGATTGAGCGTCTCAATGTCCGTGAGCGTATGAGTAAACTTCAGGCCGGGCACGCGGACCTTGTTGGTGGCCAGCGCGTAGAACATGAACGCGTCATCGGAATCCGGGCTGTGAGCCACGGTGATTTCGCGAACCTGAGGGATGACAGACGGAAGTGACATATCAAGAAGATCCTGCGACCATCGTTCCGGAGTTGTGGCCTGCTTTGAAAGCAAAAATTTTGGCCACAAATAAATTTACAACAGCAAAGCTCTGTAGGGAGTGGCCGGGAAGAAACTTTTCGAGACTAGCTGCTACCTGGCTTTTTCCACGGGCTCGTGATCCGCATGGAGCTCGCCCAGGGAGTGCTGCGAAGGCTGATGAGCGGGACGCCGCAGGTGCCAGCGCAAACGCCAGAGCATGGCGACAATCGCAATCACAATGGCCGAAAGCGAGGCCACCAGGAGCCCATACAATATCCTCATCAGCACAGCGCTAGGATATCAAAAGCGCGCCAGCCGCGGGCCCGTGAAAAGCGCCTAGACGCCTACGGGGAAAGGCTTAGTGTGAGGCTCGCGATGCACTGAGCGCCGCTCAAACCTGCCCTGCAGCAATGACATAAATCCCGTGTACCAGTAGCCGATCACGAACAGCAGCAGAAAGGGGATGGTCCAGTAGTTCTGGCTGCTCATCGCATACCAGCACATCATCACGAAGTAGCCTCCCACCAGAAGCTCCAGCCAGGGAACAATGCCAAGCCGCCGGCGGTATTTCTGCCCCATCGCCTTATCAGCCTTCGATTGCACGCGGTACTTGGGTGTGCGCTTGAACGACGACTTAATGCCGAACAATGCCTCCATCACCGCTCGTGTATTGGTGAGCGTGAGGCCGATGCCGAGCGACATCAGGAACGGCAGATAAAGGAACGTCCGCGGCCAGCGGCGCGGGAACAGTTCCTTCTGCGAAACCAGATAGAAGCTGGAAATCGAGAAAGTGGAAGCCAGAAACAGCGGCAGGTCGATCAGCAGCATCTGGAACCAGCCGCCAAACGAGCGGATGATCATGGCCGGCAGCAGCAGCGTGGAAAGCACAATCATCAGCGGGTAACTGATGTTGGCCGTGAGGTGGTAAAAAGCCTCTATCTTCACTCGCCAGGAAACCTTGCTGCGGAAGACCAGAGGAAGAACTTTCTTGCTGGTCTGGATGAGGCCTTTGGCCCAGCGCGCCTGCTGGGTTTTGAATGCGGTCATCTCAATCGGAAGCTCCGCCGGGCACTCGATGTCCTGAACATACTTGAACTTCCAGCCCTTGAGCTGAGCGCGATATGAGAGGTCTGTATCTTCGGTCAGCGTGTCATGCTGCCAGCCGCCTGCTTCGTCAATGGCCTGGCGCCGCCACATTCCCGCCGTGCCATTGAAATTAAAGAAGACTTTGCTGCGCGATCGGCCGCCATGCTCCAGGATGAAATGCCCATCGAGGAGAATGGCCTCCACTTCCGTCAGGAACGAGTAATTTCGGTTCAAATGCGTCCAGCGGGTCTGCACCATGCCGATCTGCGGTTCGGCAAAGTGATGCACCACGCGCATGAGCCAGTCTTCCGGGGGAACGAAATCAGCGTCAAAGATGGCGATGAACTCGCCCTTGGCGCTCAGCATGCCGTGTTGCAGAGCTCCGGCCTTGAATCCTTCCCGATTGGTGCGATGAATGTAAGTGATCGGGTGCCCCAGGGCGGCATAGCGCTCCACCACGCCGCGCGCGACTTCAACCGTTTCGTCGGTGGAATCGTCCAGCACCTGGATATCGAGTTTGTCTTTGGGATACTCGAGCCTGCAGATGGCATCCACCAGCCGGTCCACGACGAACTGCTCATTGAAGATGGGTAGCTGCACGGTGACGCGAGGGAGCTCAGCAAATTGCTGCGGCGGATCTGTGGTGCGGTTCTTGCGATGCCGGTAGTAGTTGTAGACCAGCGCATAACGATGCATGCCGTAGCCGGCCAGCACCACCATGACGAAGAAATAAGGAATTAGAAGGCTCAGGTCGAAGGCGTTCGGGGTATAAAGCCCTTTGAAAGTGCGGTCCAGGAACTGGCTTTTCAAGTAGTGCACCAGGCCGCGCTGCGAATTCACAGCCAGAAAAAAGAAAAGGTTGGCGAACAGCGTACTCAAGGAGCGCTCCTCAACCAGACTCAGAAAAGAAGATTGTAGCAGAGCGCGCACAGGCAGGTGGAGCTCTGAAATGGCCGTGATCCCACGTCGTGCCGGCGACACCGGACCATGTATGGCGGCAATCGGAATGGCAATGCCGAACCGAAGTTTGTGATTGCGTGCGTTTCATCCCATCATCTGAGACGAAATCGTGGGCCGACTTTTGCGTGCCGAATTGGTACCAACTTGCTCTCCATATCTCCTTTGTAATAACTTTCAGCACCTGGACAAGTCCAATGTTCGGGAGGGCGTGCCATGGGTTTCAAAGATCTGGTGGTGGCAGGCCGGGTATTGCGCAAGAGCCCGGTATTCACCGTCACGGCAGTTCTGACCATTGCGCTGGGAGTGGCGGCCAGTACTGCCATATTCAGCGTGACCAACGCCGTGCTGCTACGGCCGCTGCCTTATCGCGATCCCGGGCGACTGGTGGTTGCGTCCAGCGATCTGCGCAAACGCAACGTCCGCGATTTCCCGCTCTCCAACGCGGACTTCATTGATCTGCGTGACAACACCAAGTCGGCATTCGAGGACCTTGCCGGCGTTTTCACGACTCCGCTTACCCTGCAGCGCGAGGACGGCACTCCCGAGCAGACGAAAGCTGCGGTGATCACCACCAACTTCTTCCGCCTGCTGGGTGGAGGCATTGCCTATGGCCGCGACTTTAACGATGAGGACGCTGTGCCCAATCCTCCTCCTCCACCGCCCGGCGCGCAGGCGCAGGGACCACGACCGGCGCCGCTGCCGGTGCACGCAATTCTGAGCTACGAATACTTCCAGCGCCGGTTCGGCGGCGATCCTTCTGTGATCGGACGCTCCATGACTGTTATCGGAGGGCCGCAGGCGCCGAAGCCAATCATTGTGGGCGTGCTCCGGCCGAACTTCCAACTGTATTTCCCGCCCGCGGCGCAGGTGCTTGCCGCTCCTGACATCTGGATCGCCAACCGCCTAGGCTACAACGCTGATCAGCGTAATAACGTTTCCATACGCGCGGTGGGCAGACTGCTGCCCGGCGTTACGCCGCGGCAGGCGGAGGGAGAAGCTGAAAAAGTGGCTGCTTCGGAACGCGCGCAGTTTCCCATCCTGGCCACGGCGGACTACCACATCCGCGTGGAACCCATGCGCCAGCACATGGTTTCCGAAGCCCGTCCGGCCATCCTCGCGCTCATGGGCTCGGTCATCTTCCTGCTGCTGGTGGCATGCGCCAATGTCGCCAACCTGCTGCTGGTCCGCGCTTCACTGCGCAATCGCGAACTTGCGGTCCGGGCCGCGCTCGGCGCCGGCCGCTGGAAATTGATGTCGCCCATTTTTGCTGAGGCCGTGTGGCTCGCTGTGCTGGGAACGCTGGGCGGACTTGCGCTGGCCTGGGCAGGGATTCAGGAATTGCGCTCGCTCGCGCCCGCCGACCTGCCGCGCCTGGATACCATTGCCATTGATGGATCCGTGCTGGTCTTTACCGCGCTCGCCGGACTGGCGGCGGCTGTTCTCTTTGGCATGACTCCGGCCCTGCGCGCTTCGCGCCCGCGGCTAATGAATGTGCTGGGCGGCGCCAGCAGAAATTCCGGACTCGGCAGCGGCAGTCTCATGCGCAACACCGTAGTCACGGTCGAAGTCGCGCTCTCTTTTGTGTTGCTGGTCGGCTCAGGGCTGATGTTCCGCAGCTTCCTCGAATTGCAGCGCATCAACCCCGGATTCGAGTCGCACAACCTGCTCACCTTCGTTTTGAACGGCAACAACAATGCCACCACGCCGGAAGGCAGGGCCGCCTTCCTTCGCCAGGTACAGGACCGGCTACATGCCATCCCCGGTGTAGAGAGTGTTACCGGTTCCGTTCCATTTCCCTTGGCGGGAGGCTTTAGTCCCATTCGCTGGGGCTTGGGCGATGCTCTCGCTGACCCGAGCAAGTTTCAGGCAGCCGATTTCCAGATCGTGCTGCCCGGATATTTTGAGACCATGCGTACGCCGCTGCTGGCTGGGCGCACCTTCACTGAGGCCGACAACGCGCCTGATCGCCGCTTGATCATGGTCGACGATCTGCTTGCGAAGAAAGCCTTTCCCGGAGACTCTGCCGTGGGCAAGCGCATCCTCATCCGGCTGAAGACGCCGGAGCCGGAGTGGATGGAAATTATCGGGGTGGTGGGACACGTGCGAGAGACGTCGCTCGCCACCCTCGGGCGCGAGCAGATTTACTTCACTGACGGATACGCCGGACCCGGCGCGGTAAACTCCTGGGCGCTGCGTGTTGGAAGCAATCCGGCGGGCTATGTGAGCCAGGTGCGCGCCGCCATCAAAAATTTGAGCCCAAGCCTCCTTATTACGCAACTGCAGCCTGAGGATGAGTTGGTGAGCCTTTCCCAGTCACAGACAAAATTCTCGCTGTTGTTGATCGGCGTCTTTGCTGTGATCGCGGGAGTGCTCGCCGGAGTGGGACTTTATGGCGTGCTTTCCACCGCGGTGCGGCAACGCACGCCAGAAATCGGGGTGCGCATGGCCCTGGGCGCCGGAAGGCAAAACATCTTCCGCCTCATCGTGGGCCATGGGCTGGGTCTGAGCGCCATTGGATTGGTCGTCGGCCTGGTTGCGGCGCTGTTGCTCACGCGACTCATGGTGACCATGCTTGTCGGCGTGAAGCCCACGGACCCACTCACTTTTATGGCCATGGTGCTGCTCTTCCTCGCGATCGCGGCGGCATCGTCGTGGGCCCCGGCAAATCGCGCAGCCGGAATTGATCCAAACCAGGCCCTGAGAGACCAGTAAATGCTTCGCCAAAGAAGCGAGCCAAGTCTGTCGCCATGTAAATGCTTGAAAAGCAAAGGCGAAATAAACACGAATTTTTCTATTGACGCCTGAAACGAATCGAGGTACAAACAAAATACATGCATGCCGGAGCAGGCACCGTTCAGCTCCAGCAGAGGGCTTTTGCGTTTGGAAAGCTCTCTGGCTTTCACCCGGCTGCACTACCGTAAGCGTCAGGGCCTTTTGCCTGGAAGTCGAGAAGCCCTGGAAGCTTGGAAGAAAGCAAGCGCGGTAGAACACTGAGGCCTGAAGCCGTGAGGGGTTGATGGTTCCCAGCAGTAGGCCCCTCGCAGGTGCGGCTCACCAACCAGAAGGCCCCTGACAGCCGAAGTTGGCTGTACACGAGCGACAATTCTGGTCCGGCATCCGCAGCGGCGAAGTCGGACGCCCCAAGGCGCGTGCCAAGCGAGACGCGTGGTCATAAGGCGTTGCGACGTGGTCCAGCAGCAGTGTGCCCGGAAGGGAGTCACCAAACCTTACCGCTGATTGCACTGATCTCACTGATTTTCGCTGATAAGCAGCTCACCTCAGCGGCTGAAGCCGCGAGGTTCTAGCAAATCTCACCGCAGGCCTGAAGGCCTGCTCCACCCACTCGCTCAGAAAAACCAGGGACAGCCCCTTCACCTTCCGCCACAAGTAGCGGAGCAGATTGAGTCGCGGGCTGTCATCAACTTCAACCAGAACCAAGCCACCTTTCGGGGTGGCTTTTCATTGTGAGGAAAACCATGTCCAGGGATGAAATCATTGCCGCCATTCGCCAGTGCGCGGAGAAGCTGGGCCGCCGCGCGCCGACCTGCACGGAGCTGAACCGCATGATGCACGTCACGCGCGCGCATTATCGTGAACACTTTGCCAATTACACACAGGCAATTCGCGAATCGGGGTGCGAAGCGCGAGGCGGCGGCCACCGCATCGATCTGGGGCGGCTGTTTGCCGATTGGGCGGAGGTCACGCGCAAACTGCGCAAGCTGCCCACGCTCGCGGAGTATCAACTGCACGGACGCTACAGCCAGCGCCGCTGGTGGACCGCTTCCGCACGTGGCGAGAGGTGCCGCGAGGGTTCCAGGACTATGCCGAGCGCAACGGCATAGCGGAAGAGTTTGCCGACGTGGTGGCGCTGGTGGCGGAGCAGAAGAAGTACCGCGAAGAGACGCGGGCCCTCGCGTTGCGCGAATGCAAACACGGGCCGCAACAGGCCGGAGGCAGGCTGCTGAAGGGCCTGCCGGTTTTCGGGCCTCTGCTGAACCTGCCGGGATCGAGTTCCGATCCGCCCATCTTCCAAACCGCAACTAACTGGAACACCCTTCGCTCAGATGTTGTATTTCTTCAACAAATGCCTGAACGACCTGTAAGACACCTTGAGCAGTTCCGCGGCGCGGGTTTGCACGCCGCCTGATTGTTGCAAGGCCTGCTCGATAATCGACCGCTCCATGTCGGCGATGTAGCGTTCCAGGTCCAGCCCATCAGGGCTGACATGGGGATGGCCATTGGAGGAAGCCGCCGCCGCGCGGGCGCGCGGGCGTTCTACATCGAGTTCCACGCGCAATTCCTCCGATGTTTCCAAAGCCACGGCGCGTTCGATGGTGTTTTCGAGCTGTCGCACGTTGCCGGGCCACTCATGGGTCCGCAAGGCGCGCAGTGAGTCCTCGCCGATTCGCAAAATGCTCTTTTGCGCGGCTGTGGCGTATTTCTTCAAGAAATGATGGGCCAGCAGCTCAACGTCGTCGCGCCGCTCGCGCAATGGGACTACGGTAAGAGGGATCACGCTAACGCGATAGAAGAGGTCCTCACGAAAAGTTTCCGCCGCCACCATGTCACGAAGGTCTTTATTGGTGGCCGCGATCACGCGAACGTCAATGGGGCTTTCCTGTGTGCCGCCAACCGGCCGGATACTGCGCTCCTGCAGCACGCGCAAGAGCTTGACCTGCATGGACGGGCTCATCTCGCTGATTTCGTCGAGGAAGATGGTCCCGCCGCTGGCCACCTCGAAAAGGCCTTGCTTGTTCTGCGAAGCGCCGGTAAAGGCGCCCTTCACGTACCCGAACAGCTCGCTTTCCAGGAGCGTTTCCGGGAACGCCCCGCAATTGATGGAGACAAACGGCTCGCCGCTTCGGGTGGAGCACGCATGAACGGCGCGCGCCACCAGTTCCTTGCCTGTTCCGCTCTCGCCATAGATGAGGACAGTGCTGCCGGTGGGGGCCACGGTGCGAACGGTGGCCTTCAGTTTCTCAATCGCGGAGCTCTTGCCGATGATGTTGTCCAGCGAGTTGCGGCTGGCCGCGTCGCGCTTAAAGGCAAGGTTCTGGCGCTGCAAAGAGAGCGTTTCCAGGGCGCGGTTGACGGAGATCTTGAGCTCCTCCACCAGGCCGGGCCCTTTGTGAATGTAATCAAAGGCGCCGCCTCTTACCGCCTGAACGGCCGCTTCATAATCCTCTACGGCGGTGATGAGAATGACCGAGGTTTCCGGCGCCGATTCGCGCGCGAAGTTAAGCACCTCAATGCCGTCGGTTTGCGGCATCTTGATATCGGTAATC
>DATFDP010000236.1:0-18521 GCA_035252015.1 Terriglobales bacterium | reverse complement strand
AAATCGCCTCTCTAACAATGTCGGCGGTGTCAAGTTGTTTTTGGGCATACTTTGCTGTTCACGCATGAGAGCGCGCCATTTCGCTCTAGTTGGAAAACACTCGCCATCACCAACCCGAAAGGCTCGCCTGTAATCCTGCCGGTCAGAACCTTGGTCCGACCCAACCATCTCTCCGATCCCGCCGTGCGGCATCATGATTACTTGTTTCGGACTCCCCTCCTGCGAGGGGAGCGGGATGCCCAATCATTAACGCGGCCTTCTACGACCGGCCAAGGCGATTTCCGGGCTGTCCCGCATGCGAACCACCTCGGCGAGCTACGCCGCTTTATTCGCATGAGGCCGCCGACGCTTGCGAACGTAGGACAGCGCCCGCCGCAATTCGGTGCTGAGATCCTCCCGCCCCAACCAGCGGTTCAGTTCCTCAGGCGAGGCGTGGACAGACCGTCGTTGCCGGCTGACGGGCATTCCGGATTTGGCCCACCGCTGGGCGGTCGAGACTGGCTGCCCCAAAAACTCCGCGATCTGCCGCCAGCCTTTCAATGAGATAGGCGCAGTTCTGCGAATTCCTTTTCCAGTGAGCCGACCTCTACTACTACTACGCCTCCGACGTGCTCTAGGACGAGCACCCGACGAGTGATGACGAGCAGGAACGGTGCAGGTACCGCAAAGCCGGCGGCGTTCGGCATGTGCCGCTGATCGACCGTAAGTCATCGATTCCGATCGATCTCACTGACTAATCCAGATCGACACTTATCGAGAACGTGTGCGCCCTTTGGCGGGTCGCTTTGGGCTGTGCGTAACGGACGCTTTGGGGATGAAAACGTCAGTGGGAAGCTCGAACCGAGCGCTCAATTTCCGCACCTGTTCTAAGGTGAGATTGCGCTGTCCAGTCATGAACATCGAAACCGCGCTCTCCGAACCGAATTGAGGAATGAGGTCGCGCTGTGTCAGATTTTGCCGTTCAATGAGAAATCGCACGATTGAAACAGGATCAGCCTCGGGCACGGAGTAATGCTCTTGCTCGTAACGTTCCACGAGCAAAGTAAGAAGTTCGATTGCTTCGACTTCAGAGCTAGAGGGATTTTCTAGCGCCGTTAGTCGGAAAAGAGCATCGGTATACATTTCAAGTTCTGCATCGTTGTGTATGACGTGGGGAGCGCCATGCGCAATCATCTCTGCAGGGTTTGCGAGAACTGTGCTCATTGTTTTCCGTACCTCCTGTCCCAGTTGCTCCGATTGTCATATTCCTTGTGCGTCAAGAAAGATCGAATGTAGACATGCCCTTGGGTTTGCCTTTCCCTCGTTGTCTTAGCATAGTGGATGACGGTTACAAGTCTGTACCGGTTGTGCCTAATATCAAAGATCACGTAGCCTTCTACAGAATCGGCATCCTTGAACGTTCGGCGGACCTCATCAAAATTGTGCCAGCGGACCACGTCGACAATGGCGCTCCAGGCTTTGATTTCGTTCGCTGCATCTGGGTAGGTTTCCACCGCCTGCCTCAGGTGCTTACGCGTAACGATATGCACTCAGTAAGCATACTTCACAGAATGTGAAGTTGTCAAGTCAGCTGATCGCAGCCGTTTTCTTGGAAGGTCGACACCACACAGTAAGGCTAGCATAATCAATAAGCTACGCGAATTGCTTTCCGAACCCGCCGTCGCGGCCCCTTGTTGGGGCGGGTGAGCCCCAATTTGCTAGTTCGAGCTAACCGACAGCGTGACCTCAAACGATCTTGCTCGCTGGTCCTCCCGGGGGTGTCTCACGGAGACCCAGCACTGCCGCGCCTGATGTCAGATGAAAGCGGCCGCCAATGACGATGAAGAGGAACACGAACAGAAAGAGATCCATTGGGTATTTTGGGGATTTGTCTCGTGTTGATTTTCTCCTCCCACTCAGACCGCCTCGGTTGCTCCGTCGAGCAACTCCGTCTTTGTGGACACTTCACTTTTGCTCACGCCTTCAGCTACCGTGACTACCTCCGGGTTCGCAGGACTTGCAACATCAACTGAGGCAGGATGGCCTTTTTCTTTTTTGCGAGTTCCACGGACATAGTGACCATGGCAACACCCGCTACAGTTCACTGCCTTGACGCCTGCGCGCACCCCCGACCTGAACTGCTCTGGTATCGCGATCTCCTCGCCGGAGAGCGAGTAGAACGTCGGCAACACCGTGCCAGCTTGCGCCTTATCTCTTCCTGACAAATCCAGTTCCAGTCGTCCATGTACACCACGAAACAACGGCGTCGTCTCCAGTGGTGGGCGCCGGCTATTCTCGCTTTGCCCTGCCGCATGCCGCGTGATGAGCAACTCGTATGTGCGCCCCTTGCGCAGGATGTCGAGTCGGACCAACACCGGCGCCACCACAACCGAATGTACGCCGTTGACCCCAATGGCCTCTACCGGACACAAACACTCGATTGACCCACCATCCTCTTGAGCAAAGGTGACGTAGCGGCCAATGTCTCCCGCTGCACCCCCCGATTCCACGCCGCGCACCACATAACGGTTCGCAAGCTGTTGATATTGAAGACTTACAGAGGGCTGCGCAAAAATGCCGCGCTCCCTTAAACGCCGTAGTGCGTGTCGCGACAAGCGCAGCCCAATCGTGTCAGGGAACCTGTCTCTTTTCACCGTAGGTGGTCTCCTATTTCTTTGGCACGCACACGAATCGGGTGACCGAGCGCCGCCCTGATCATCTCCTTCGTGCAACCAGCCCAACATTTGTAAAAACGAGGGTCCTGAACCAGAACGGCCAGGTTATCTCCACTGCGGTCGTGGCCGGACTCTGCGCAGGACGGGCAGCGACCGACGTAATTTCTGCCTACCTTTCGTACTTTGCCAATGTGCTCCAAAATCCGGAATGTTGGCCGCATTGTTCTGCCGGCATGCCCCATCGCAGGTTTGGACTCCGACGGGCGCTCACTCGCGGAAGTCGGCAATCCCTTGCCGACGATAAATGCCTGCAATTCCCCTTCTGTCAGTTTGCGCAAACGGTTAAGGTAAGCCATCTGCGCCTCCAGCGTGTAATCGGCTCCGTAGAACCAGAAACGGCGATTTGCTCCACGATGAATCCCCAAAGGGCCGCGAATCGCGTTGCCAAATTCCCCATTACCAATCGCATTGTGTCTGGGAAATATTTCGATGCCATCCGCCAAGCCGGAGCCTTTCACTGGCACTCCCAGCCGGGTAGCGAGATCGTGAACGTATATTCGACAGTCTTTCGCCAGCAGGGGTGTTGCCAGGAGAATCCAAAGATGCCCCCCGCGTTTGCTCATTTCGAGCGCCGGTTCCACTTTGTCTTGCCATAGGTGGTACTGGAGTTTCAGCAGGTCTTCCATGGCGCTCTTGTAGTCGGCATCAATGGCAACCCACTTACAACGCTGTGTGCAAGGGCTTATAGCGTATAAGCCGACCGTGATTTCCCCCTCCAGGTGCTCTCGGATAGTCTCTTCCGTCAGCGGAAGCGGGGCACCGGTTTTCTTGTCCATGGGCCGGAAGTAATAATGCCGCTCGCTCGCTGGGTGCGGGCGCATCGACTGTAGGGTGTAAGCGCGACGGTTGACAAACAACCTGAGATAATCACTAACGATCTCTGGGGTCGCTTCGAATGCACCGGTCATGATCCCGCACCTCCCTTGCTGAAATACCGACACTGCTCAGAATCTCCTTTCCGCACCCCATGTGGCTGTTGCTATTAATCCGGAATATTTCGTCTGTCAAACGCACGCCTCCGGCGCCTTTCCGGGCTCCACGCACCAGCTAAGGCCTGCGCGCCAAAGGCCGGGGCGTTCAACGAGGTCGAGGAAACGACAGTCTCTGAGGAGCTGTTCGAAGTGGCTGACCGAGTAGCCACCGAATTGCTCATCCTCGAAATCCACCGCGTACCAGGTGCCCTCCTTGCGGTCCAGGATGTAGACTGCGCCCGATTCCGGATCGAGGGGCACCAACAAGAACAGCAGGACCGACGCCGGGAACTCGACCCAGCGAACGATCTCGGCTTGTTCAGCGGCCTGCAAGAGTGCAGCGATTGCGGTTCGCAGATCGGCATCTGTGCCGACCTGCACGATTGCCGTTACCATCATTCGACCGAACATCAGATTGTCCTTTCCGGGCCCTAAGGCCCATATAGTGGTTGAATTTGCGAAGGCGGACGATCAGCGTGATGCTGCGAACGCACAGGGATTGCAATGGACAATCCGCAAGAAAGGAGAGAGTTGCTGTGAAGGACTAACGAGAGACACTTCTTCGTTTGTCGTGGCTATGCATTTGACTCGCGTAAACCCATGATCTAGTATGCGGCGGCGTTCGAAGAGTCGTATCGTGATCTTTGGTTAGCGGACGATCGCCATTCACAAAGCATACCGAATCGGCTTGGCACACCTGCGGTGCACTCGAAGTAGCAGCCGCTGAATACCACCGCGGGCCGCCTTTGACGACGATTAAAAAGCCGCCTTTTTTGCGAAGGAGTTGGATGTTCGAAACCGGAAGAGAAATCTCGACCGTCAGGAAGTGTGCGCAGCAATGACGGATTACCCAGAAAGGGGCGGCTTTCCGGGACGTCGTAGGCTATGTTTAGGGCTGCGCCATGCTTGAGAACCCGCTCGAGTCCGCCCACACGGGTTCTCACAATCCAAATGACACAGGATACTCGCGAGAGCTCTCCGTGTGGGCGCGTATCCTACGCGCTTCTATTACAATCAACCTTTCTTCACTATGATCGCCGCGTTCGCCGCCGATCTCGGAGGCACCAAGCTGGCCGCCGCGGTTGTGAGCCCGCAAGGCAAGTTCCTGGCCCGCAAAACCGAAGCGGTTGACTTGTCCTCTTCCCGGGCGCCCGTGGCCCAGATTTGCCGTCTGGCTCGCGAGTTAGCCGGCACAAACAAACTGGCCGGCGGCGCCATCGCTGTGCCTGGTTTGGTCCGGCGCAGTGGCACGGTATGGGCACCCAACCTTCCAGGCTGGGAGAGAGTCCCTTTGGCGGCCCTGGTTGGAAAGGCTTTGCGGATTCCAGTGCAGGTGGAAAGCGACCGCAATGCCGCTGTACTGGGCGAGACCTGGCGGGGAGCGGCGCGCGGCAAATCAGATGCCGTTGTTCTACTGGTGGGCACCGGCATCGGTGCGGGCATCCTCAGCGGTGGCCGCCTCCTGCGCGGCGCTCACGAATTGTCCGGTTGTGCTGGCTGGATGGTCGTTTCCGAAGCGGATGGTGATGATGTCCGCCGCTTCGGCGGACTGGAAGCGTTTGCCTGCGGTCCGGCCCTGGTGCGTGCCGCCGCGAACGCGATTGAGGCCGGTTTCGGCGGCAGACTGCCCGCGCTCTCCCGAGAAGAGCTCAATCCCCATAATATTGCCCGCCTGGCGCGGGACAACGATCCCTTTGCCCGTCAGATCTTCCAGCGCGCCGGCAACTTGCTGGGCATGGCGGTCGCCAATTTCATCAGCCTGTTCGATCCGGAAGTCGTAATTGTAAGCGGCGGCATGACTGCAGTCGCCGACCTGTTTTTCAACACGCTGAAAGAAACGGCGCTCGCCCGCTGCCAGCCCTTGGCGGCCGGCCAGGTGCAGATTAAACTCAGCCGATTGGGCAATGATGCCAATCTGCTGGGCATGGCGCGCCTGGCGTTCAGCGCGTCTAAGCCCGGCAGATTTCCCCATGCCAATCTCGTTTCGTGAACTGTTGCCTGCTCGAAGAGAGCGGGGTCGCACACCAGCGCGGAGGCCCGATTCATCTTGCGCCATCAACCTAATTTTAAGGACGGTGGTTTCTTGCGAATTCTGCTGCTGTGTTCCGGGCTCATCATTCTCGCCGTGCTTTTGTCGAGCTTCGCTGTGGAATCCGGCCAGATTCCCAGTGTGGCTGGCCCAACCCCAGTCCATTTCACCGACATCACCGAAAGCAGCGGCGTCAGCTTTCGCCATATCTCGGCTCCGGAAAAGAAATACATTGTGGAATCGATGGGCGGAGGAGTTGCTCTGTTCGACTACGACAACGATGGCTGTCTGGATATCTACTTCACCAACTCCCTTACGGTGGATACGGCCAACGATCCCCACAGTTCCCGCAGCGCGTTGTATCGCGGACACTGTGACGGCACCTTCACCGATGTGACCGAGAAATCCGGCTTGGCTTACCCGGGCTGGGCGATGGGCGTTGTGGCAGCCGATTTCGATGGCGATGGCTACGAAGACCTATACGTTACCTGCTTCGGTCACAATCACCTCTACCACAATAATGGCAACGGTACCTTTACCGATATCACCGCTAAGGCGGGCGTCGACGACCCGCGCTGGTCCACCGGAGCGGCCGCGGGCGATTATGACCGGGACGGCGCCCTCGATCTCTTCGTTGCCAACTACGTGGATTTCAAACTCTCAGACGTGCCGCAATTTGGTAAAGGAAAATTTTGCATTTACAAAGGTATCGCCGTGCAATGTGGTCCGCGCGGGCTGCCCGGGTCCGGCGATTCGCTCTTCCACAACAATGGTGATGGCACCTTCAGCAACGTAAGCGTCAAGGCGGGCGTCTCCGACCCGGATGGGCGCTTTGGGCTAGGCGCAACCTGGACTGATGTCGACGGTGATGGCTGGCCCGATCTCTATGTGGCCAACGATACCGGGCCAAATTTCCTCTACCACAACAATCACAACGGCACTTTTAGCGAGATCGGCTTTGCCTCGGGTGCCGCGGTTGGCGCAGACGGCCAGGAACAGGGCTCCATGGGAATTGCCGTGGGCGATTATCTCCATACGGGTCTGCCGGGGCTGTTTGTCACGAATTTTTCCGACGAATACAACACGCTTTACCGCCACGATACTCCGCTCTCCTACACGGATGTGTCCTATGCCGCCAAGCTGGCGGCCATCAGCATTCCTTACGTGGGCTGGGGAACCGGCTTCTTTGATTACGATAACGACGGCTGGCCCGATCTGCTGGTGGTCAACGGCCACGTTTACCCGCAGATGGAAAACGCGAAGGTTGGGACCAAGTACTACCAGCGCATGTTTCTGTTCCACAATGAGTACAACGGCACCTTCTCCGAGGTGGCGGCACAGGCGGGAGAAGCGCTGATGGTTCCGCGCGTCAGCCGGGGCACGGCTTTCGGGGACATTGACAACGACGGCGATATTGATGTGGTGGTGGAAAACCTTGACGGCAAGCCCACCATTCTTCGCAATGATGGCGGCAATCGCAATGATTGGATCACTCTGAAGTTATCCGCGCGCGGCCGCAATCGCGAGGCCATCGGCGCCCGCGTGAAGCTAACCGCCGGCGATCTCGTTCAGTGGGACGAAGTTCGCGCCGGAGACAGTTATCTCTCATCCAGCGATAAGCGCCTGCATTTTGGGCTGGGAAAACAAAACAAGGTAGATTTCATCGAAATTCACTGGCCCGATGGCAAGCTCGAAACTGTGCGCAACCTGAATCCCAACCAATTCGTTTTCATCGAAGAAGGGAAAGGCGTGACCAGGCTCATACCGCCGCGCCTCTGATCATTGCGCCATATTGGGATCGGCGACAGGCACCGGGTGCTGCTTGCGCTCGGCGTCTTTCAGCTGGGAGGCCAGCGCGAGCTCGCGGCGCGCGTCGGCGACCTTGTCCACCCGCATATACGCGCGCCCAAGCTGATAGTGACTGTAAGCTTTGCCGGGATCGTCGCGAACCGCTTGTTCGAGTTCGCTGATTCCGCGCGCCAGGTCGCCTCCTTCGACCAGCGTCTTCCCCAACGAGTAGTGCGCCTGGGCATAGCCAGGCTCGGCCTTCGTGATCTCTTCCAGCAAACCGACCGCCTCCTGCTGCTTCTGCTCTTCGAGTAGCACGTAGGCCAGGTGGTAACGTACCTTCTGATTCTCAGGATAGGAGTCGAGTTCCGCCCGGAACTCGCGTTCGGCGGTGGAAAAATCCGCCTGCTGCAACGCAATCATGCCCATGTAAAAGTGGGCATTCGGGGTGTGCGGATCGAGCGCCAGGGCGCGGTTGAATTCGGAGCGCGCATCAGCAATGCGATTCATGGCGTAGGCGCCTTGGGCGAGAAACATGTGCAGCTCGGGGCTGGATCGATGGCTCTCGAGCAGGCGCTGGAACACGGCTTCCGCCTCGCTGTCGCGGTGGTTGCGTCCCAGACATGTGCCCAGCGAGAGCAGCAAACCGGCATCCTCGGGCTGCTGCTGCACCGCTATCTTGAGATTGGGGATGGCGGCGTCGCAGTCGCCATACTCGAACTCCGCTCGCGCCAGCAGTTGCCGCGTGCCGGTGTTGCCCGGAGCCTTGGCGATGGCGCGCTTCAAAGCGGCAATGGCCTCGGCGAGGCGCTGGCTACGAAACGCCGCCAGCCCAAGATTGAAGTCAATATCAGGAAAGTCGGGCTGGATCTCCGCCACCCGTTCAAAATTACGAACTGCTCCCTCCACATTGTTGGTTTGGGCGGCAATGAGTGCCAGCCGGTCGTGGCTGTTGGCCAGCACCTTGGTGTACATCTCCTTCAATTCCCTCGTGGCCGCTCGGTCGGGCGGCTGCAGTTCGGTCCAGTTCACCACCGGATGCGCGCCGCTCGCCGAGTCGAGGGAGGATTTGGGCGAGAGCAGGTCGGCCATTTTTTCGCGCTCCCAGCCGGCGTGCTGCGAGCTCAAAACCTGCGCCTTCTGCGCCTCGGCCAGGCTCTTTTCGGTTTGCCCGAGGGCCCGGTAAGCGCGACTGAGGAGAAAATGCGCCTGGCCCGATTCCGCCTTGGCACTGTCGTCAGGATTGGCGGCCAGCCAGTGTTCGAGATCGGAGATGGCTGCGGCGGCATCGCCTGCCTCCAACTCCACCCGCCCGCGATGCAGGTAGACGCTCTCATCTGCCGGATCTAACCTCTGTGCGGCATCAAGGTAGGAGCGCGCGCCGGCCCAGTCCCGCTTAGACTCAAGCACCACTCCGAGCATGAATAGCGGCGCTTCCTCGCCTGCATGATTGTGAATTTCGGCTTCGAGCTGGCGCCGGGCCTCTTCCCGCGCGCCCGGCAAATCCTGGCGAAGGGCGCACAAGGCCAACAGGTGATGAGCATAGTGAATGCCGGGGTTGAGGGCTAGCGCGTGACCCAGCTCGGCTTCGGCCTGGCGGTTGTAGCCATTGTCGAAGTAAGCCCGCCCCAGCAGCAGCCGCCAGCGTGCCGAGTCACCTAGCGCCCGCTGTAGGCGAGCAAACACCTGGGCAGCAGCGGGGAGTTGCTTTTGCGCCAGCAATACCAGACCGAGAGTGTAGGCGGAAAGGTGATCGGAAGGATCGAGCTTCAGGGCCAGCTGCAGGTCCGACCGAGCGAGTGGCAGCCTTCCTAAGGAGGATTCCACCCTCCCCAATGCAGCAAGAACTTCCGCGCGGCGAAATTGCCTGGCCCTGAGCGTGTTCAGCAGCGTTTCCGCCTTGTCATACTGTCCGGTGCCGGAATAGGCGAGGGCTAGGTGATACTGCACTTCGAGGTCGCGGGGACGCAACTCGGCCGCCCGCTCCAGGTCGGCGGCGGCTGCGGAAAACTGGTTTTCTGATTCCAGTACCGAGCCTCTTTGTCCGTAAGCCTCGGCCAGCACCTGCTCAAAGAGTTGCCGGGCTCGCTCCCACTGCTGGTTCCGGAATGCGTTCTCCGCCCCGCTATAAATCTGCCGCAGGTCGGGACGGCCAATGCTCTGGCCGGACAAGCCGGGGGAAACCCCGAGGACCAGAAGCAAGATGAAGCCGGCACGGCGAAGACGTGTGGGCATGAATTCCCCGGGGCGAGAACAAAATTTGGTTGACAATTTTAATCCCGCAGTCTAAATAGGTCCAGTTGTCTAGACAACTGGATGCCTGCTCTGCCATGACCCTGCCCGCTCTCGATCGCCGCAGCGTGATTCCCCTCTACTACCAAATTCAGCAGCGCCTCCTGCAGCAAATCCGCTCCGGCGAGCTCAAAGCCGGCGAATCCGTCCCTTCCGAGCAAGAGATTGCGGCTCACCTGGGGGTCAGCCGCATGACCGCGCGCCAGGCCCTCAAATCCTTGTGCGACCTGGGCATTACTTACAGCCAGCGCGGTAAGGGCACGTTCGTCTCCGCCAGCAAACTGGAAAAGAACATCCGCCAGGTGCTTTCGTTCACGGAAGAGATGTCGGCCCGCGGACTGCGGCCGCGCTCCAAAGTGCTCTGCTTCGAAGTAGTGCCCGCCGACGAGGAAATTGCCACTGCCTTGCAGGTGGCGGCCGGCGAGCCGCTCTTCAAGCTGCGTCGTATCCGGCTCGCGGATGCCTCGCCTATGGGCATTGAATGCAGCTACATCCAGGAGCGCCTGTGCCCGGATCTGCAGCGGAGATTCGATCCTTCAAGCTCGCTCTATCGTATTTTGTCGCAGTCCTACGGCATCCAGCTGGCGGTTGCCGATGAAGTCATTGAAGCAGGCTTGGCCAGCGGCGAAGAGGCTCGCATGCTGCGGGTCACTAAGGGAAGCCCGGTTTTCATGTTTACGCGCACCTCGTCAGTGCAGAGCGGCCAGCCTGTAGAGCACGTGAAATCTACGTATCGCGCCGACCGCTACAAGATCTCGCACAGGCTAACGCGTCTTAACCGCGAGCTGTTGACCTAGGGAGCTGGTTCGAAAGCTGCTGTAGAAAGCGAACGATCAAGCAGACGTAACAACGGCCCAAGTCCTTCGTGGGGGAGGAAACGCCGAACATGTCCGCGCAGCAGTATTTGGATCGTATCAGTGAGATCATTTCCCGTATTCGCAGCACCCAGGGCCAGAAAATCCAGGCCGCGGGCGAACTGTTCACCGCCTCGATCGCCAGCGGAGGCCGCGTTTATCTGTTCGGAAGCGGCCATTCCGTCATTCCCGTCCTGGACATCTTTCCGCGCTACGGAAGTTTTGTCGGCTTCTATCCCATTTACGATCCGCGCCTGATGTGGTTCAACATCGTGGGGCCGGGCGGCGCGCGCGAACTGCTGTGGCTGGAGCGCCAGGAAGGTTACGCGCGCATTATCCTGGCCAGCTACGAGGTCCAGGCCCGCGACTGCATTCTGATTTTTTCCCACGGCGGACTGAACGCCACGCCCGTGGAGATGGCGCTGGTGGCGGGAGGGAAAGGGGCGAAGGTCGTCTCCGTCTCCTCCTTGCAGAATTACCAGCAGGCTAAGGCCAGCCATTCCAGTGGAAAAAAACTAGCCGATGTTTCTGACATTGTTATCGACAACTGTGTCCCGCCGGAGGATGCGCTGGTAAACACCGATGGCGTGCCGGAGAAGTTTGCCGCCGGATCGACAGTTGCCGCGGTCTCTATTGCCATGGCGCTGGTGGCTGAGGTAGGGGTCCGCCTAGTACAGGCCGGCAAGAGGCCGGCTACGTTCGTCTCGCCCAACGTGGGCCTATCGCCCGATCACAACGAAAAGGTTTTTCAGGAATATTCGCGCACTCTGTTGCGCCGAAATTCGTGAGCAGGACAGGGAGGTCCTATGTCTTTAGCTAAGGCTCAAATCACATGGCACCCGGAGAGGTTTCTAGGGTTAGTGCTGCTACTCACCCTGCTCCTGCCGTGCGCGATGGCCGCGCAGGAAATCACGGGCAGCATTTCCGGATCGGTGCACGATCAGAGTGGCGCCGTGATTCCTAATGCCACGGTTGTAGCGACACGGGTGGAAACGCAGACCGCCTTCCCAACCAAGACCAACGCCGCCGGCCTGTACACCTTCCCCAGTTTGCCCATAGGCACCTATGGCATTATCGCCACCGCCACCGGATTCCAGCAATATGCCGGCACCGGCCTGACCTTGAACGTGAATGCCCACCTCACCCTTGACATCACCATGCAGTTGGGATCGGTGTCCCAGTCGGTGCAGGTCACGGCACAACCCAACGCCGTCAACACGGAGAGCGGCGAGGTCAGCAACCTCGTCAATGGCGAGCAGGTACAGCAGTTGCCGCTGAATGGGCGCAATTTCGTGGCCCTCACTACCCTGGTGCCGGGCACGACTCCGGGCACTGGCTTCAACAATTTCGATGTCGGTCTGCTTGGCGGCACCGCACTTTCCGTGAACGGCAACGCTTCCAACGGAAACCTGTGGCTGGTCAACGGCGTCAACAATCTGGACATCGGTTCCAACGCCACCCTGCTGGTGTTCCCGTCCGTGGACTCGATCAGCGAGTTCACCATTCTGCGAAACAACTACAGCTCGGAGTTCGGCTTTGCGGCGGGCGGCGTGGTCAATGTCGTGACCAAGTCCGGCGGCCAGGCCTTCCATGGCTCCGTCTTCGAATTCCTGCGCAACGATAAGCTGGACGCCGCCGATTTCTTTCTCAACCGCGCACACCAGCCGAAGAGCGAGCTGCGTTACAACAATTTTGGTTGGACTCTGGGCGGTCCCATTACCATCCCCCACCTCTACAATACCAACCGCAAGAAAGATTTCTTCTTCTTCGCGCAGGAGTGGCGGCGAGAGGTTCGGGGCGGGACGATTACAATGTTCGTGCCCACGGCACGTCAGCGCGCCGGGATTCTCGACCCCACCTGCACCGCCGGCTCACCGGCGCCTTGCGTTCCTCAGCCCGCCGATCCCATGGAAATCAACGCCATGGCAGAACCCAATGTCGCGCCGTTCTGTCTGCCGGGAGTGGCCGTACCCTGCATTGTTGCTCCGGGGCAAACCCCTGCGCCTGGTACCGCGCCCATGCAGCTCGATCCCAATGCGGTGGCGGAACTGGCTCGCTATCCTCTTCCCAACACCGCTGGAGCGCCCAATTTCACCGGCAGCCGCCCGGCTTACACCAAATGGCGTGAAGACCAGTCCCGCTGGGACCACTACTTCAGCGATCGCACCAACTTGATGTTGAACTGGATTCACGACACCTGGGCGCAGGACAGCACCTCGTTGTGGGGCGATGCTCCCAATCCTTTGATCTCCTCGGATTGGTCACAGCCGAGCAATGTGGCTACCGCCCGCCTCACGCATACTTTTAATGAGCGCCTGCTGGGGACCGTCCAGTTCAGCTATTCGGACAATGACATCAACTGGGTAAGCGCGAAGAGTTGCCCCGTATCGCTGTGCTCCCGCCAGGGCTTCACATACAAAGAAATCTTTCCCGAAACGAACGGCCAGTTTCCAACGCTGTGGGGAACGGGCGAGGGCTTCAGTGCCCTCTGGCACGTACCGCCGTACACCAACCGTACGGATATCCTGCAGCTCAGCTCCGATTTCGCTTATGTCTTCGGCAAACACGTGATGAAGGTTGGCGGCACGGCGATGTGGCTGCGCAAGCCAGCCCCGTCACAGGCCGACAATCCCACTGCGGGCGAGATGTTTGCCAATGACCTGCACGATTTCCTTCTCGGGCAGTTGGCTTCTTATGACGAAGTGAAGTCGCAGAACCCGGTGGCGACGCGCTGGCATAACGACGCCCTTTATGTTCAAGACAACTACAAAGCGCTAAGCAACCTGACCCTCAATTTGGGGTTGCGCTGGCAGCTGCTCGGCCAACCGTATTCCGCAGACAACAACATATCCAACTTTTTACCCACCCTCTACAATCCTGCCGCAGCCCCCATCCTCGATTCGTCAGGCAATGTCATTCAGGGCACTGGTGATCCCACCAATGGCCTACTCGTAGCGGGGTCACAAGGCGCTTTCAGCCGCAGCCTAACAGATACCCACTACAACGAGTTTGAGCCGCGTATCGGTTTTTCCTATGATCCGCTGAACACAGGAAGGTTTGTATTGCGTGGTGGCTTCGGCATCTACCACAGCCAGGATTCGGTAGATCACGCAGTGAATATTGGGGCCAATCCTCCGTTTAACGCACAAGCATTCCTTTTCGGAACCAGTTTCTCGCAAATAGGTCCTATCCTGCCGGGCACGCCTCAGCCGCCATTCGGGCTCGCCGCCCTCGATCGCACTCGGCCCGATCCGACCAGCTACCAGTACAGCTTCGGGTACCAGTATGCTCCGCGAGAAAAAACCATTATCGAAATGGACTACGTGGGCGGTCATGAAATCCACATTGGCCGCAACCTGGACATCAACCAGGTGCCAGCCTGGGCGCAACCACTGGTCGTTGCTGGACAGGCTCCATCCTTGTTCCGGCCCTACCGCGGCTACGAATCCATCATTCTCAACCAGCGCGGCGGGACCGCTCGGTACAATTCACTACAGGTCTTTCTCAAACATCAGATGAGCCACGGCCTGCAATTCCAGACCGCTTACACGTGGTCACACTCCTTCGGCGACGCCTCCAACGAACAGAATGGCGCCGCCGCCCAGCCCATCCAGGATGCTTATCATCCCGACCACGATCGCGGCTGGACCAATGTAGACCAGCCGCAATCGCTGGTGATGAACTATATTTGGGATCTCCCCTTCTTCAAAGCCCGCCATGGAGCTGCAGGCCAGGTGCTGAGCGGCTGGCAACTCGCGGGCATTTATAGCCTCGCCAGCGGCACACCTACCTCCGCGTGCTTGATCGGCGACAACGCAGGGATTGGTTCTTTCTCCGGTTGTGAACGGCCAAACGTGGTAGGCAGCATTTCCGGACCGGGTACGCTGGAAGAATTTTTCAACACTTCTGCCTTCACCAAGCCTGCACCTGGCACATTCGGCGATTCTCGTGTCAACGCTATCCGTCAGCCCGGCGTCAACAACTGGGACTTCTCGGTATACAAGAGCTTCCATACCCCATGGTTTGGGGGCAGTTGGGCGGGCGGCGAGAGCGCTCTGCAATTCCGCGCTGAATTCTTCAACTTCCTGAACCACACTCAGTTCTCGGGTCTGGACAGGACATTCGGAGATCCGGCGTTCGGGCAGGTGGTGTCGGCCAGAGCCCCGCGCGAAATTCAGTTTGGCCTGAAGTTCCTGTGGTAATAGGGCGGCGCGGAAGACGGGCGCCGAGAGCGGCACCCATAGCGCCCCCAGGCAGACGTGATTTTCTCGTCGAGGATACAGGATGAATGTTCTCCGCACTTTGACTGCGGTTCTGGTGGTGTTGCTGGCGATTGAAACCGGTATGTCGCGTCCTCCCCGGAACGCGGCTCCTGCTAACGACGAGTCCTTCTACCCCGTAGCAGTCTGGTACGGCGGCGGCAAGGTCCGCGCTCCCATGCTGGAGCGGATTGATGCCACTAGCGCGCAGCGCTGGGGCAAAGACCTGGAGCAGATCAAAGCGGACGGTTTCAACACGGTCAAAACCTGGGTGGACTGGGCCACCGCCGAACCCCGCCCGGGGGAATACAACTTCGCCAACCTCGACCTGGTGCTTCGCCTGTCCCAGCAGCGTGGGCTGCGGGTCATTGTGCAGGTCTATCTGGACTCCGCCCCGGATTGGGTTGGACAGAAGTATCCGGATGGCCGCTTTGTGGACCGCAGCGGCGCCGTCATTGACTCGCAGGCCGCACCCGGCTACTGCATTGATCACAATGGCGTGCGCGCGGAGATCACTAATTTCCTGCAAGCGCTCTCGCAAGAGGCCAACAAAAGCTCCGCCCTCTATGGTTGGGATGTTTGGAGCGAGCCGCACGTCATCAACTGGGCCGATTTTCCCTACTTGAAGGACCCGGAGTTTTGTTTCTGCCGCTACACCCAGGCCCGGTTTCGCGAGTGGCTGAAGGCGAAATACCACACGCTGGATGCGCTGAATGCCGCCTGGTACCGCAGCTTCGAAAACTGGGACCAGGTCCAGCCCCCGCGCTTCCCCACCATCCTCTCTTACACCGATTATCTCGACTGGCGGGCTTTCATCGACGATAAACTCGCGGGCGATCTAAAGACCCGGGTGGACGCCATCCGCACCGCCGACCGAACTCACGCCATCACCAGCCATGCCGCCGTGCCCGGCCTGTTCACCTCGCCCACCGACGGCTATGGTGAGCCGGATGACTGGAAAATGTCGGCCAATGCCGATTTCTTCGGCACTTCGCTGTATCCCAAGCACTCCGAATCCACTCGTCCCTGGAGCTACGGCATGCTGGCGGCCGGTCTCGACTTCACACGCTCGGCCGGCCACAGCTATGGCAAGGGCTTCTGGATCGGTGAGCTGCAAGCCGGCCAGGGCGCCACAGGAATGCGCATCGCCGATCCCGTTAATGGCCACGACGAGCAATACTGGATGTGGCAAGTGGTGGCCCACGGGGCGCGCGAAATCGCGGTGTACGCCTGGTATCCCATGAGCTCCGGCTTTGAATCCAACGGTTACGGCCTGATTAACCTGGACGGCACCTTGACCGAACGGGCGCGCGCGGCTGGTCAGACTGCCGCCGCCATCGCCCGCCATGGCCAGGAAATCATGCACTCCACTCCGGCGCCGGCTCAGGTTGCCATCCTCTACAATCGCCTCTCTTATATGGTGGGGGGCTCGCAGCCTTCCCTCTCCAAGCTGGGCAACGCCGAACGCGATTCGCTGCTGGGTTTATACCGCGCCTTCTTCGAACAGAATATCCCGGTGGATTATGTTGACCCGGAGGAAGTCGCTCAGGATCATCTTTCCCAGTACAAAATTCTCTTTCTGCCCTACCCGGTCATGCTCTCCCAGGACGTAGCCGATGGTGTGAAGCGATATGTGCAGGCCGGGGGCACGGTGGTAGCGGAAGCGCGGCTGGCCTGGAATGATGCCCGCGGCTTTGCCGGCGCCGTCATCCCCGGAGGCGGCTTGGCTCCGCTGTTTGGTGCGCGGGAAAACATCATCCGCCCGGCGGAGAAAGTTGAGTTGCGCACGGAAACATCGACGGCGCTTCCCGGGCTGCCGGCCCGTACAGTGATTCCCGGCGCCGCCTTCGAAGAACAACTGCAACCGTTGACTGGGGGAACTGTGCTGGCGCGCTTTACTGACGGCAGCCCGGCGATCGTGGAAAAGACCGCGGGCAAGGGGAAAGCCGTGCTGATCGGATCTTTCCTCGGCTTGGCTTACCACGAGCAGCACGCGCCGACCATCAAGAACCTGTTTTTATCCCTCGCCCAGGCGGCGGGTGTAGCCCGCGATGTGGAAGTGTCCGGCTCCGGCAGTTCCGAGGTTGAGGTGCGTCGGCTGGCTGGGGATGGTCAACAGACAATTCTGGTTTTTAATCACGCCAACAATCCCACCGATGCTTCCATTGCCATTCATCTGCCTTGGGCCGCGAAACAGGCCCGGGAGCTGGAGACCGATCAGGCGGTCGCCTTTCGAGTCGATGCGGGACGAACTATATTCCACAAACGGCTGGCTGCGGGTGAAATCTGGGTGTTCAGCGTGCGAGGTTCATGAGCACTCAACGGCGGACGCCGGGCGAGGTCTCCGCGGCTCAACCATCGAGTTCTCCGGACGCCAGCATGCTGGTTGCGGGGCGATTCAATCGCACTGCCCTGCTGATCACAGCCAACGCTTGCATGTTCGTTTTCGGGGCGGTGCTGCTCCTGATGGGATCGCTGTTGCCTTCCCTCCAGGTCAGTTACTCGCAAGCCGGCAACCTGGGATCGTTTCCCTTGGCCGGCATTCTGCTGGCCACGGTGCTGGTCGGACCCGTTCTCGATCTAGCCGGCGCCAAGCCGGTACTGACAGCCGCCCTGGCGCTGATCGCCGCATCCCTGGCGCTGATGCCGGCGCTACATTCTTACCGCGGACTGGCTTTGGCTGCCTTCAGTTATGGAGTCGGCGGAGGAATTTTGAATACGGCCGCCAATGCCCTGGTCGCTGACTTGTCCGTAAGCAACCGCGCCGCCGCCCTGAACCTGCTCGGATTCTTTTTCAGCCTCGGCGCCATCTCTGCTCCCCTGGCCTTTTCTTCTTTCGCGGGCAAGCTGCCGGCAACCTTTGTCCTCCGCGGCCTAGCGCTGTTGTGCTCCCTGCTGTTCGTTCTGGCGCTGGGACTTCGTTTTCCGCGCGGCAGCAAACGCGGATCTAGCCTGGCCGGACTCCTTGCGGTGCTCAATTACCCGGTTGTATGGCTGTTTGCCGCGCTATTGTTTTTTGAATCGGGCAGCGAAAATTGCATGTTCGTCTGGGCGGGCAAAATTGTTGCCGACACGTTGCACACCACCCCCGAACGCGCCAATCTGGCGCTGGTTGCCTTGAGCGCCGCTTTAGGTGTAGGCCGCTTGCTGGCAGTGTTGTGGTTGCGCTGGCTGGGAAGCCGGCGCACCATCTGGTTTTCCGCCGCGATCACCGTGGCCGGCACTCTCCTGGCGATGAATCTGCGCCAATTCTCCGGAATGATAGCGAGCATGCTCGTCATCGGCCTGGGGCTTTCGGCAATTTTCCCTACCGCTTTGGGAATGGCCGGCGACCGCTTTCCCCAAGAAACCGGCACCGTGTTTGGCACCATTATGGCAGTCGCCCTTGTGGGCGGGACCGCCGGTCCCAAACTTGCCGGCTGGGCGGCTTCCCACGGCCCGTTGCAGGTGCTGTGGATTCCTCTGCTAGCGGCTGTTATGGTTTCGGCCTTGACTCTCACCTTATCAGCCCGCACCAGTGGCTAATTGCGGAAGAACACCGGCGGGGGTAGAACGGGAACCTTACAGGGAGTGAACCTCTCGCGTGAGTTGCTCGGGCGAAGACATCAGCGCCA
>DATFDP010000235.1:0-2470 GCA_035252015.1 Terriglobales bacterium | reverse complement strand
CGCAAATGTAGAGGAACCTGGTCCCGGAGGCTTCCGCCTGCGCCGCTCCGGCCTGCGCCTGCGCCATGGTCGAACTGCTCATGCCGCAATCGCCTCCGGGCGCGGCTGCAGCCCATACACCCGGCGCATCCATTCCGCCGTAAGCGCGAGGCCCTCCTCCAGGGTGTAGCTGTCGCTATGGTGCAAGTCGCGCACAGCTTTGGAGACGTCTACCTGCTTGTGGCGCGTGGTCAGAGTCTCCGCATCGCGATAGCTGACCAGGCCGGGATCGGCGCCGGTCACCTTCAGCACCGCGTCCGACAACTCCTCGATGCTGTGGCTCCGGCTGCCGCCGATGTTGTAGGTTTCGCCGGGCTGAAAGTTCCCAACAATGTTGGCCAGGGTGCGCACCGTGTCCGCCAGGTAGGTGGAGGTCCGGCTGTGGCCGCGAAATACGGTCCAGGGCAGGTGGTGAAGCGCGCAATACAGAAAGCGGCAGTTTACCGAGCGATAGGGCGAGTAATGCTCGCCCGGGCCGTAGGTATTGAACAGCCGCACCACCACCGATTCGGTTCCGCACTGCTCCGCCGAGTTGCGAATCTGCATTTCATTCACCCACTTGGTCATGGCGTAATCGTTCATCTGCTGGATTGGGTACTCGTCCATGACCGGCTCCACCATCAGGCCGGGCCAGTCGCCATAAACCTCCGAGGAGGAGAAATGGATAAGGCGGAACTTGAGGCGCTCCTGCAGGCGAACAACATTCTTGGTGCCGACCACATTGGTGCGCCAGAGATTTTCGTAGAAGTCCTCGCCATTCCAGCGGCCGAATTCAGCGGCGCAGTGGTAAACGTAGTCGAAGGGGCCCAGCATCTCGAACACCCGCACGACCTGGCGGAACTCTCCGACATCGCAACGGGCATACCGCGGCGTGCTGACGTCGGTGCGCACGGAGAACCCAGCCTCATCCGGCTGATGATAGAGATCGCAGGAGATGACGCGGTGGCCGCGCCGGCGGAGTTCGGCAATCAATCCGGAGCCCACCGTACCCAAGCCGCCTGTGACCAAAATACGCATGGGGCACCTTCTTCGCGGCGTCAAGCCGCAACCGCGTGTTTGCAGGCCGCAACCGCCGCATGCGCCTCGAAAAGGGCGCGCCATAAACGGCCGGCATTGGGCCCACGATCATGCTTCGCCCGCGCCCACTCGCAAGCGCGCTCACCCAGGGCGCGGCGGCGAGCGGGATCATGAAGCAACCGCAACAGAGCGGGGCGCAGCTCTCGCCTCGTGGTGGCCACATCGGCAAATCCATGTCTTTGCGCATAGCGGACGTTTTCCGCGTAGGGCGGGCCAAAGACCAGAATGCAGCGGCCGGACGCGAGATACTCGGCAATCTTGCTTGCCAGCGATGTTTCAGCAATGGGACGGTGTTCAGGCCTGAAGCTGGAAAGAAGCAGCAAAACATCGTATTCCCAAAGCTGTCTTATGAGCTCCGCGGAAGACAGGACCGGCCGGCGATGGTACGGGAGGCGACCATTACCGGCCAGCCCCGGCGGGAGTTCGTCATGGGTGTAAAGATCGAGCTCTATTTGGCCGTCTAAACCGGCCAGTTCGCACAGCGCCATCGCCAGCGTATCGAGGTAATAGCCGTGGGCAGCGCCGGCATAAGCCATGCGGAGCGGCAATGTATCCGGCCGCGGCGGAGGCGAGCACGGCACTGCCACTGCGTTGTTGAGCACCTCGCACTCGCCTCCATAGAGCCGGGAAAAACCCTCCTGCATGGCTTCGCTGATTACAAACCGCCGGCGGGCGAGGGCCCACAGTTCCCCTGCAAGGAGGCGGCTGGTCCCGGCGCTGTAATAGTCATCCATAAACCACGCCACGGCCGGCAGCCGGGCTTTGCGCATCAGGGCTAACCCAGCGGTCAAGTCCAGCATTGACTGCGGGCAGAGCAACAGCACCTCAACTCCCGCCCGCCTGATGAACTCCGTCACTTGCCTCACCACCGATCGTTCCCGCCAGGCCGCCTGCATCTTCCCGCCGCACTGGTTAGCCAGCCTTACAAGCGCCAGCCGGTTTCCAGGAATCTGCACCGGCGATGGAACGGTGAACGAGCATACCCGGCTCGCCAACTCGGGAAATGGCGCCCAATGGGGAGGGTAGTCGCTTGGAGTGGCGTAGAGCACTTCGCTGCCTTCAGGCCCAGGTTCCAGCAGATTGAAGACTGTGTTGCCCCCGCCGGAACCAGGGGAAACAGTCATGGATGAGAAGAAGAGCACGCGCATAGAACATCTTGTGCAGCCACTTGCCGGGGCACGCCAAGCGCCACGTCCAGCACCTCGCTCCAGGCGCCGGTATCGCCGGGCAGCAGGGCGGGGGCATGCTGTTTCACCGTGCGATCCAGCAGCCGCAGTGCAGCGCGGCGTACCGGGGCATGATCCCAGGCCACGCAGGTTGATGGGGTGAAAGCCCTGAACTCGAATCTATGAGG
>DATFDP010000234.1:0-39149 GCA_035252015.1 Terriglobales bacterium | reverse complement strand
GGCTTCTCTTCGCCCACGCGGTTGATGGCGCCCACGAAGTAGCCGTTAGCCACCGCGTGCGCCGGCTGCTCCAGCTCCCACAAATATTCGGAGAGCCCGGCCACGGTGGCTGAGGGATTGAAAACGATTTCTGCGCCGTTCAGGCCCAGAATCCGCGCGCCCTCGGGGAAGTGCCGGTCGTAGCAGATATAGACTCCCACCCGCGCGTGCTTGGTCTGGAATGTGGGATACCCGAGGTCGCCGGGGGTGAAGTAGAACTTCTCCCAGAATCCGGGATGGCAGTGCGGAATGTGGTGTTTGCGATACTTGCCCAGGTAGCTGCCGTCGGCGTCAATCACGGCGGCGGTGTTGAAGTACACGCCCGGCATCGGCTGCTCATATACCGGAACAACCAGAACCATATGGTGACGCGCGGCCAGCTTGCGCATCAGCTTGGTGGTAGGGCCTTCCGGCACCGGCTCGGCCAACTCATACCAGCGGGCATTCTGCTCGGCGCAAAAATATGGCCCATAGAACAGCTCCTGCAGGCAGAGGATATGCACCTTCTTCTGCGCCGCCTTTTCGATGAACTTGACGTGCTTCTCGATCATTGCTTTCTTGATTTGTGCCAGGGTGTGACTGGCATCGAGCACGTTATGCGCCTGGATCAGGCCGCAGCGAACCATTCGCGCCATAAGGCACCTCGGGGGCAGACTATATCAAATCTTGTGCGGCCCTGTAGCGCCGGCATCTTGCCGGCCATCGCGGGGGCGTACCGCCCCCGCCGCGAGCTCCCGCAGCTCCAAAGCCAACGGCCATCTCACGTGCCCGGGTAGCATGAGCGTAATGTCTTCGCAATTGCGCAGGATCCAATCGGCTCCCCCGGCGCGCAGTTCCTCTGCATTGACTGTAGTGGGGAACGCGATCACCCGCGCGCCCGCGGCTTTGCCGGAGCGAATGCCGGAAGGAACATCTTCCACCACAATGCACTCCCGCGGGTCCGCACCCAGCTTCCCGGCAGCTTTCAGATAAGGCTCCGGATGGGGCTTGCCGTTTACGATATCGGTGGAGGTCACGAAGAATTTCGGTAAGGACAGTTCGGCGGCGCGCAGTCGCGCCTCTGCCAGCTTGCGCGTGGACGAAGTCACAATGGCATAGCGCTCGGTTGGCAGGCTGGCCAGCAAGCGCCGGGCGCCGGGCAAGGGAACTACGCCTTCGAGGTCGGCAATCTCCCGCCGCTCAACCTCGCGATTCTCCGCCTCGTGGTCGGCATTGGGCAGCAGGTCGCGAATGGTGGAGATGCTGGGCCGCCCATGCGCCAGACGCACTACTTCTTTCGGATCGAAGCCGCGCTCCCGCGCCCAGCGGCTCCAAACCCGAGCCACGGCCGGCGTGGAGTCAATGAGCACGCCATCCATGTCGAACAGAATTGCGGCGCAGGAAATCTCCATATTTTGAGATTAGCAGACGCATCTGAATAGCACGCCAGCGCCGATGCATCTTCATTTCACCTTCAGCATCACCGCGCCATGCCGCGGCACGGTTGTGGTGTATCTTCCACTGAAGGACCCCAGGTCGCGATGTGCCCAGAGGTCGCGAACGCGGGCGCTGCCACTGATCCCGATGTCTTTCAATTGCAGCGTCACCGGATTCGCCGACTCGCCGCGATTGAACAGGCCCACGGCGTAGCTGCCGTCAGCCAGCGGCTTGGCCCACACTTCCAGCGGACCCTCCTGCGCCACGCGATGTCCCTGCACGCCTTTTGCGTCCTGATCAACCGCAATTACTTCCTTATTGGTAAGGATGGCCAAGTCCGCCGCGCTCATCTTGGAAAGATCGTTGCCCGCCAGCAGCGGCGCCGTCAGGATGGACCACAGCGACATGTGTGTGATGTACTCGTCGTGTTTCATGCCGCCATTGCCGATTTCCAGCATGTCGGGATCGTTCCAGTGGCCAGGGCCGGCGAAGCGTTCCAGCCCATTCTGGCCGAAGCCGATCAGCGCCATGCGGTCGTAGTGGTCGCTGATATCGTCGGTGGTGCGCCACAGGTTCCCTCCCACCGACGCGCCCCAGCGCCACACCCGGTCCAACCCGTACTGGCATAGGCTGAACATGATAGGCCGGCCGGTCGCGGCCAGCGCGTCGTGCATCTTCTTGTAGATTTCGGGCATTTGGCTGGCCTGGTAAACCTTCTCGGCGCTGCACCAGTCGTACTTGAGGTAATCGAACCCCCATGCAGCGTACTGCTTCGCGTCCTGCTCTTCGTGGCGGTAGCTGCCTTCGTAGCCGGCGCAGGTCTTGGGGCCGGGCGAGGAGTAGATGCCAATCTTCAGGCCTTTGCTGTGAACATAGTCCGCCAGCGCCTTCATGTCGCCGAAACGCTCATTGGCCTGGATGTTGCCCTGGGCGTCGCGCTTGCCCTGCCAGCAGTCGTCAATGTTCACGTAAGTGTAGCCAGCCTCCTTCATGCCATTGCTGGCGATGGCGTCGGCGGCGGCGCGGATGTCGGCAGCAGTCACCTTGCACGCAAAATGATTCCAGCTGTTCCAACCCATCGGAGGAGTGGCCGCCAGTGTCTGTCCCTGACCCAGCGAAACGAACGCCAACACCAGCGGCGCGCATAGCCAGAATTTCGTCATGATGAGCTCCCGTTTCCAAAACAACATTTTTGCGAGTGTGGCGAACCCCGGTTTTAGTCCACTTAAGCGCTGACTGTCAACGCGCCCGCCGGCAGGAAGGGATTCTGGGTAAACGCTTATGGCGAGCAATGTGTTAGCATTTTGCGCTTTTGGCCCGCCGCTGCAGGCATGGGTTCGCCCGACGCTTTGCGCGACGTTATGGCAAAGATTATTGCTCTACGCCAAACAGCGGACCGGCCTCGCCTAGAATAGATGTAATGACCAGTAAACCGTTCGGCACAACCCGCGACAGACAAGCGAGACTGTACACCCTCGCCGGAAAAAACGGCCTGCAAGCCGACATCACCGATTACGGCGGCGCCATTGTCTCCCTCCAGGTTCCCGACCGCGGGGGGAAGTTGGCGGACGTGGTGCTCGGCTACGACTCGCTCAAAGGCTATGAAACCGATAAGCCTTATCTCGGCGCCATCATCGGCCGCTTTGCCAACCGCATTGCGCACGGCAGATTCACGCTGCACGGCGTTACTTATACCCTGCCTCGAAACAACGGAGAAAACAGCCTGCACGGAGGGACCACCGGATTCAACAAGCGACTGTGGACAGCCAGGGAAATTTCCGGCAACGTCCTTGAATTGACTTACCTTAGCCCCGATGGCGAGGAGGGTTATCCCGGCAATCTTTCCGCCAGGGTGGTTTACACCCTAACCGACCAGAACGAATTGAAGATTGAGTATTCCGCCAGCACTGACAAGAATACGATCGTCAACCTGACCAATCATTCCTACTTTAATCTTGCCGGACAGGGCGAAGGCGATATTCTCGGGCATGAGGTCACTATTCATGCTCGTTTTTTCACCCCGGTGAATGCCAGCCTCATTCCCACGGGAGAGATTCGCAGCGCGCAAGGCACGCCCCTGGATTTCACAAGGAGAACCGCAGTGGGCGCGCGAATTTCTGCGGACGACGAGCAATTGAAGCTGGCGGGAGGTTACGATCACAACTGGATTCCGGACCGGGAAGGCGACCGCGCTCTGGTGCTGGTAGCGGAAGTTTACGAACCCAGGAGCGGGCGCGTGCTGCAGGTTCTTACGACTCAGCCCGGGATTCAGTTCTACAGCGGCAATTTTCTTGACGGCAGCGCGCGCGGCAAAGGAGGCAAGGTGTACAACCGGCGGTACGGCTTGTGCCTGGAGACACAGGCCTATCCCAACGCACCCAATCATCCCAATTTTCCGTCCGCCGAACTGCAGGCCGGCCACCAGTATCGCGAAACGACCATTTTTAAATTTTTGGCGCGGTAAGGTACGCCAACCACTGCCGCTGTTAGCCGGCGTGCCGGGCATGAAAACTTGCGGTGCCCTTGAGTTCTAAACCCGCGATGCCGGCTGCCATGTTTACTGGCGTCGCGGCCGGGCACTATAGTGGCAGGGCTGGTGAGACTCCCATGATGATGGAAGCCCTGCGAAGAACTGTTCTGCAAGCCAACCTCGAACTGGTGGCGCGCGGCCTGGTGATCGACACCTTCGGCAACTGCAGCGCCATCGCTCGCGACCAGGGGGTGGTCGCCATCAAGCCCAGCGGCGTGCCTTACGACACCATGCGTCCCGAGGACATTGTTCTTACCAACTTAGAGGGCCGCATCGTTGAGGGCACGCTGCGGCCTTCCTCCGACCTGCCCACTCATCTGGTCCTCTACCGCGCCTTTCCTCACATCGGCGGGGTCGTGCACACGCATTCTGTCAACGCCACCGCCTGGGCCCAGGCCTGCCGCGAAATCCCCTGTCTCGGCACCACTCACGCTGACTACTTCCGCGGGCCGATTCCGGTTACCCCGCACCTGCAAAGCGAGGAAATCGAGTTTGATTACGAGTTCAACACCGGCCAGGTCATCTTGCGCCGCTTTGTGGGGCTTGACCCCATGCACATGCCCGCCGTACTGGTAGCCGGACACGCTCCTTTTTGCTGGGGAAGAACCGTGGAGGAAGCCGTGCACGTCGCTGTCATGCTGGAGCAGATAGCCTGGATGGCTTCCTCTAGCCTGACTCTGAATCCCGATGTGCATCCTCTGACCGACGCCTTGCGCGACAAGCATTTCCTGCGCAAGCACGGTCCTGGGGCGTACTACGGCCAGGAGAAGAAGGGATCATAGCTGTGCAATTGATTCAGACGGGCAAGTCGCGCCCCGGCTCCTCCTGCTTGGATTGAAGCGGGAATTCGCTTGCCAGGCGAATATTGGATACAGTATATAAGACAGCGCCCGACCCGCCTGTCGGGTCTACAATGCCCCGTTCCGGGCCAGTTTGACCCCGGCTGTGGGACCCCAACGCGAGGTGAATTCATGTTTACCGCTCGTTTTCGCGTGCTCCTGATCGTGCCTCTCCTTTTCTTCCTCGCGTTCGCTGCCTTTGCTCAGGAAGAGGACCATGAAAAGAAAGAAGAGGGTTTCCGTTTCCGCTTTGTTGGCCCGGCCATCGGCAACCGCGTTGCCTCAATTGCCGGCGTACCCGGCGATCCCAGCACCTACTATGCGGGCGCGGCTTCGGGCGGCGTGTGGAAGTCAACTGACGGCGGCAACCGCTGGGACCCCGTGTTCGATAAGGAGCCGGTCGCAGCCATAGGAGCGCTGGCGGTGGCAGCGTCAGACCCCAGCACCGTTTGGGCGGGAACCGGGGAGGCGTGGGCCATTCGCGATACAGACGTGACCGGCAATGGCGTCTACAAATCCACCGACGCCGGCAAAACCTGGACTCATATGGGCCTGGATCAGACCGGCCGCATCGGCCGCGTTATCGTCAACCCACAGAACGCCAACATCGTTTTTGTCTGCGCCTTGGGCAGGCTCACCGGCCCACAGCAGGAGCGCGGCGTCTACCGCACCACCGACGGCGGCCAACACTGGGACCGGGTTCTGTTCGCCGATGAAAACACCGGCTGCTCCGGCCTCTCCATGGACCCGCAGAATCCTCTGACTCTGTTTGCCGGCATGTGGCAGGCGGAGATGCACACTTACGCCGAGCTCAGCGGCGGCCCCGGCAGCGGCGTCTGGGTCTCGCATGACGGTGGCAGCAACTGGACCCGCATCCAGGGTCACGGCCTGCCCAAGCCGCCGGTGGGCAAGATTGATGTGGCTGTCGCGCCAACAGATTCCAATCGCGTTTACGCCCTCATTCAAACCGCTGACCAGGGCTCCGTCTGGCGCTCCGACGACGGCGGCGAAAACTGGCAGGCCGTCAACTGGGATCGCGCCCTCATCGGCCGTGCCGGCTACTACATCCGCCTTGCGGTTTCTCCGCGCGACGAAAATGAAGTTCTGGTGGCCAACAGCGCCTTCCATCATTCCACCGACGGTGGCCACACCTTCCGCCCCGTTCCCTGGGGCGGCGACACCCACGACATCTGGTTTGATCCGCAGAACGCTGACCGCTTCGTCATCACCGACGATGGCGGCCTCATCATTACCACTGTGCATGGCCGCGGCTTTCACCACGTGACTCTGCCCATCGGCCAGATGTATCACGTCGCCGTGGACAACCAGGTCCCCTACTACGTTTACGGCAATATGCAAGACGATGGCACCATGCGCGGCCCCAGCAGTTCGCCTCCCATGGGTTACGGCGACAGCCCCGACGCGGGCTGGGACCACCACATGGGCGGCTGCGAATCCGGCTTCACCCTCCCCGACCTCACCGACCCCAACATCGTCTGGGCCACCTGCTATGGTGACGAAGTCACCCGCTGGGATGCGCGCACCAAGATGGCACGCTCGGTCAGCCCCTGGCTGCATACCCTGGATTCGCCGCCGACAGCTATCAAGTACCGTTGCCACTGGACTCCTCCGCTCGCTATTGATCCCTTCGACCACAATACTGTCTACTACGGCTGCCAGGTCATCTTCAAAACTTCCAACGGCGGCCAAAGCTGGTCCGTCATCAGCCCCGACCTCTCCACCAACGACCCCAGCCGCATCGTCTCCTCCGGCGGCATTGTGGGTGACAACCTCGGCCAGTTCTACGGCGAAGTGGTTTACTCCATCGCCCCCTCCACCATCCAGAAAGACCTGATTTGGGCCGGCACCAACGACGGCCAGGTCTGGTACACCCGCGGCGGCGGCGGCCACTGGAACAACGTGAGCAAGAACATCGCCGGCATGCCCAACTGGGGCACCATCACCAGCATTCAGCCGTCATTTTTCGATCCAGGAACGGCCTACATCTCGGTTGACCTCCACCTCATGGATAACCGCGACCCCTACATCTATAAGACCGCCGACTTCGGGCGTTCCTGGAAGCTCATCAGCTCCAATTTGCCTAAGCACCCGCTGGCTTACGTGCGCGTGGTTGCCGAGGACCCCAACCAGAAGGGCCTGCTCTTTGCTGGCACCGGCAACAGCCTTTACTACTCGCTCGACGATGGCGGCCACTGGACCAACCTGCAGGAAGGCTTGCCCCATTCCACTGTCTCCTGGGCGGTGGTGCAGCGCAATTTCCACGACCTGGTGGTTTCTACTTATGGCCGCGGCATCTACATCCTCGACGATATTTCGCCTCTGGAGCAGATGGCGCGCAAGCAACCTGAAAACGGCGTGCGCCTGTTCGCCTCCCGTCCTGCTTATCGTTTCTTCCGCATGGGCCGAGCCTTCATAACCTATTCCTTGCCGCAGGCGGTCAAGGATCCGGTGAAGGTTGCCATCCTCGATTCCGACGGCAAAGTTATCCGCGACTTAAAGGCGCCCGGAAAGGCCGGCATGAACCGCATGGATTGGGACCTCCACTACGAGGGCCCGCGCGTGGTCGCCTTGCGCACCGCTCCCGAAGTGAACCCGCACATCTGGCAGGAGCCGCGCTTCTGGGGCAAAGATTCGCGCCCCATCACGCATTGGGGCATCTCCGAGCACCTGCTCGGCCCCATGGTCGCTCCCGGCAAGTACACCGTGCGCCTCACCGTGGATGGGCACAGTTACACCGAGCCCCTCGAAATCCTGCGTGATCCGCGCGCCGCCGCTACCGACGCCGAAATTCAGGCCTCGGTCAAGCTGCAGCTCCGCATTCGCGACGAGGTAAGTGAAGTGGCCGATATGGTCAATCGCCTGGAATGGATGCGCAAGCAGTTGAGCGACGTCACCGGCATGTTGCGCGCCGAAAAGGGTAATCCCGAGCTCATCCAGAACGCCGAGAAAACCGGCAAGCAGATGGAAGAAGTGGAGTACAAGCTGGTTTCCAAGTCTCTCACCGCCAGCGACGACAAGTATTACGTGGAGAGCTATAAGGTCTATTACAACCTGCTGTGGCTGAATGCCGAGGTCGGCCCGGGGGCCGGCGACGTGGCTGGCGGCACCGACTTCCCGCCCACCGACACGGAATACGCGCTGCTCAGCGACATAGAAAAAGATCTGGCCTCAGCGAAAGTCGAATACGCTGCTCTCATGGATAAGAGTCTGCCGGCCTTCAACCGTGCGCTGTTGGAGCACGGTGTGATGCCGATCCCCGGCGCCGCGCCCGCCGTGGAGGTGAGCGCACCTGCGGCTGCGGGCAAGTCCAAGCAGGAGGTGACCCGCCAGCGATGAGTCGTCCCTCATACGACGTGGTCATTATCGGCGCCGGCATCGTCGGCGCTGCCTGCGCGCGCGAGTGTGCCCGTGCCAGCCTGCGTGTCGCCGTCGTGGAAGCCGAATTCGTTGGCGGAGGCGCTACTTCTGCCGGCATGGGCCACATCGTCGTGATGGACGACTCCGAGCCCCAGTTTGCCCTTACCCGCTACTCCCAGCAGCTCTGGCGCGAGCTTGCCCCCGAACTTCCGCCCGACGTGGAATACATGGCCTGCGGCACCCTCTGGATTGCCGCCGACGACCAGCAAATGCAGGAAGTGCGCCGCAAGCAGCAATACTATGGCGCTCGCCGCGTGCCCACCGAAGTCCTTGACCCGTCCGCTCTTTATGAGGCCGAGCCACATCTTCGCCCCGGTCTCGTCGGCGCCCTGCTCGTCCCGGAAGACCTGGTCATCTACGCGCCCTGCGCTGCCCGCTTCCTCATCCGCCAGGCGCAATCCCATTCCTGCGACCTTTACTTGGACCGAGTGACCGAAATCCGGGACGATGGCGTGATCCTTCAGAAGGGCGGCACAGTTAGTGCCGGCACCGTGATCAATGCTGCCGGTACCTGGGCTCCCGAGCTCACACGCGGCCTGGAAATGCGACCGCGCAAAGGTCACCTCATCATCACCGACCGCTATCCCGGCTTCGTTCGTCACCAACTTGTGGAGCTCGGCTACTTGAAGAGCGCGCATGTGCTCACCGCCGAGTCGTTTGCCTTCAATGTGCAGCCGCGCGTCACCGGACAGCTTCTCATTGGCTCCTCGCGCCAGTTTGGCGCGGAAGGGAAGGGAATTGACAACCACATCGTCGCCGGCATGCTGGCTCGTGCCTGCGAATACCTGCCGGAACTGGCGAAGATGTCGGCCATCCGCTGCTGGACCGGCTTTCGCGCCGCCACGGTGGACAAGCTGCCAGTGATCGGCAAATGCCCCGGCCGCAAAAATCTCTACCTCGCCACCGGGCACGAGGGCCTGGGCATCACTACTGCGCTCGCAACAGGTCGTCTGCTGCTTGATCAGCTCTTGCAGCGCACGCCCGCCATTCCGGTTGAGCCCTACTCGCCCAGCCGCGACATGGAGGTAGCCCATGCGTGACGCCGTCCAGATGAAGGTAAATGGAGTCACTGTACGTGTGCCCCGCGGCTCCACCGTAGCTGCCGCGGTTTTGCTGGCCGGCCGCTCGGGATTTCGCCGCTCCGTCAGCGGCGAGCTGCGCGGCCCGCTCTGCGGTATGGGAATCTGTTTTGAATGCCGTGTGGCAGTTGACGGCCAGCTCCACGTGCGCAGCTGCCAGATGCTGTGCCGAGAAGGCATGGAGATCACGCTCAGTGAGTGACCGTCGCCAATTTGACGTGCTGGTGGTCGGCGGAGGCCCGGCCGGCATCGCGGCGGCGTGCTGCGCTGCCGAAGCCGCCTTGCGCGTTGCCGTCGCCGACGACAATTCCGCTCTCGGCGGTCAGATCTGGCGCGGCGAGCACTCCTCCCCCAGCAGCAAGGAGGCCGAATCCTGGTACCAGCGCGTCAAAGATCTGCGCGTCGAGCACCTCCCTGGCACGCGCGTCTTCGCCCAGGCGGATTCCCACACCCTGCTGGCTGAAACCGATAGCAGCGTCTGCGAATTCAGCTTCCGCAGTTTGATTATCGCCACCGGCGCTCGCGAGCGTTTTCTCCCGTTTCCCGGCTGGACTCTGCCCAACGTGATGGGCGCGGGCGGCCTGCAGGCTCTGGCTAAGTCGGGATGGAATGTGCGTGGCCGCAAAGTGGTGGTCGCCGGTACCGGCCCGCTCCTGCTCGCCGTTGCCGCTCATCTCAAGGAATACGGCGCTAAGGTTCGCCTCATCGCGGAACAAGCTTCGCAACGCCAACTGCTGTTATTTGCGCTCGGTCTCTGTCGGCAACCGTCCAAGCTGAAGGATGCCCTGTCTCTTCGTCGCCAGTTGCTCGGCGTCCCCTATCTCAATGGTTGCTGGCCCGTTGCCGCCGAAGGCAAGCAGAAGCTGGAAACCGTGACCCTGCGCCGTGGCGCTAAGACCTGGTGTGTGTCCTGCGACTACCTCGCCTGCGGCTTTCACCTGGTACCCAACACCGAACTTGCCGCCCTGCTGGGCTGCGCCATCGAAAACGGCAAAGTTCGCGTAGATGACCTGCAGCAGACCACCCTGCCCAATGTTTACTGCGCCGGCGAGCCGACCGGCATCGGCGGCCTGGAGTTGTCGCTGCTGGAGGGCCAGATTGCCGGCTATAGCGCCGCCGGGCAGCGAGATTCCGCCCGTCGCCTGTTTGCAAATCGCAACAAAATGCGGGGCTTCGCCGCCGCCCTGGAGCGCGCCTTTGCCCTGCGCCCGGAATTGAAAGAGCTGCCGCGGCCAGAAACCCTGGTCTGCCGCTGCGAAGATGTTTCCCTTTCCCGCCTGCGCGAGCATTCCTCCTGGCGCGCCGCCAAGCTGCTTACGCGCTGCGGCATGGGGCCGTGCCAGAGCCGGGTCTGCGGGCCCGCGCTCGAGTTTTTGCTGGACTGGAAGCCGGATTCAGTTCGCCCGCCCGTCTTTCCTGTGCGCGTGGAGAGCCTGATTGCGGCTTCCCGTACTGATTCTGAAACTTTGCACAACGCTGCACTGAGGAGCTGACCATGCAATGGAAGGGCGTCATGCCCGCGATTACTACCTGTTTCGACAGGAATTTTAAGGTGGACCTTTCGTTCATTCAGGACCATTGCTCCTGGCTGGTGGATAACGGCTGCACCGGAATCGTTCCTCTGGGTTCGCTGGGCGAAGGCGCCACTCTCGCTTTCGAAGAAAAACTCGCCATCGTCAAGGCCTGTACGAAGGCGGTAGGCCAACGCGTACCCGTCGTGGCCGCCATCTCTTCGCTCAGCACGCGCGAGGCCGTGGACCTGGCCAAGGCCCTCTCCGATCTCGGCTGCCACGGGCTTATGGTCCTGCCTCCTTATGTCTATCAGGGCGACTGGCGCGAAATAAAGGCGCACGTCACCGCTGTGCTCAAGGCTTCCAGCCTGCCTTGCATGCTCTATAACAATCCCATCGCCTACGGCACGGATCTCCTTCCGGAACACATTCAGGAGCTTGCCGGGGAGCACGAGAACCTGGCCGCAGTCAAGGAGTCAAGCGCCGACATACGCCGTGTTACCGCCATTCGCGAACTTCTGGACGACCGCCTTGCCCTGTTCGTCGGTGTGGATGACGAAATTGTGGAAGGCATCGCTATGGGCGCCCTCGGCTGGGTCGCCGGTTTGGCCAACGCCCTGCCGCGAGAGTCAGTCGCGCTCTTCGATCTTGCCGCGAAGGGCGACAGCGAAAAAGCCTTCGAACTCTACCGATGGTTCCTGCCGCTCTTGCGCATGGATACCGGGCCCAAATTTGTACAACTCATCAAACTAGTGCAACAGGAGGCCGGCATGGGCAGCGCTCGCGTGCGTCCGCCTCGCCTGGAACTGACGGGCGAGGAATTGCAGAATGCGCTGGAAGTAATTCGTCGTGCGCTAGCCAACCGTCCGGCCTATTGCCGCACTCCCACCAGGCAAGTGAGCTATGCCCGATAGAAGCGCAACCCTGACCGGCGCCGAATTGCAGGGACTGTCACTTCTAGGTTCCCAGGTTGCTTCTGGACGTGGCCCGGTGTTTCACGCCATCAATCCTGCTGACGGCAGCCGGCTGGAGCCCGCGTATCGCTCTGCGACTCTGGAAGAGCTGAACGAGGCTGCGCGCCTCGCGGCAGAGGCTTTTCCGGACTATAGTCGCCGGCCCGGAAAAGCGAAGGCTGCGTTCCTGCGCAGCATCGCCGCTCATATAGAAGACATCGCCGAAGCGCTGGTCGCGCGCGCCATGCAGGAAACCGGCTTACCCGCCGCCCGCCTTCAGGGCGAAACTGCGCGCACCTGCAATCAGCTGCGCCTGTTCGCCGACCTGGTCGAGGAAGGCTCCTGGGTGGGCGCTCGCATTGACCCCGCCCTGCCCGAGCGCAAGCCGCTGCCACGGCCCGACATTCGTTCCATGCTTCGTCCCCTCGGTCCCGTAGCCGTCTTTGCCGCCAGCAATTTCCCCATCGCCTTTTCGGTCGCCGGCGGCGATACCGCCTCCGCCTTGGCTGCTGGAAATCCTGTCATCGTCAAAGCTCATGCTGCCCACCCCGGCACATCAGAGTTGGTGGGACGCGCTGTGCGCGAAGCCGTGCGCGAGCATTCGCTTCCCGCAGGCATTTTTTCGCTGCTCTTTGACGCGGGCTTCGAAATCGGAACTGCGCTGGTGAAGCATCCCGCGATCAAAGCCGTGGGCTTTACTGGCTCCCGTGCCGGCGGCCATGCCCTCATGGCGGCTGCTGCCACCCGTCCTGAGCCCATTCCCGTGTTTGCTGAAATGAGCAGTGTCAATCCGGTTTTTATTCTTCCCGGCGCCATGCGTGAACGCGGCGAACAGATCGCCGCTGGTTTGCACGCCTCCATGACCTTGGGCGCCGGCCAGTTCTGCACCAAGCCGGGATTGGTTCTGCTTGCCAACGATGACCAGGCGAGGAGTTTTGCCCGTAAGCTGGGAGACCTGGTCGCCGGCCCTGCGTCCTTCACCATGCTGAGTCCGGGCATTCAATCCGCATACGCCAAAGGCGTAGTGCGGCGCTCACAAGCGGGTTCGGCGCAGAAACTGGCGGAAGGCCCTGCGCCCGTTAGCAGCGGGTGTGCTGCTGCTGCGGTGATCTTTCAGACCGACGCCGGAAAATTTCTGCAGGACCCCAGCCTGGGCGAGGAGTTGTTTGGGCCTTCTACACTGCTCATCAATTACTCCAGCCGTGAGCAATTGCTGGAACTAGCGCGCGGCCTCGAAGGCCACCTCACCGCCACCATTCACGGCACCGAGCAGGACCTCGAAGATTATCGCGACCTGGTTCAGACTTTGGAAACAAAGGTAGGCCGCATTATCTTTAATGGCTTTCCCACGGGCGTCGAAGTCTGCCACGCAATGGTGCACGGCGGGCCTTATCCCGCCACCTCCGACAGTCGCACAACTTCTGTGGGTACCCCTGCCATCCTTCGCTTTGCCCGCCCCGTCTGCTTCCAGGGCTTCCCTCAGCAGGCCCTTCCGGAAGAGCTGCAGGATTCCAACCCCGTGGGCATCTGGCGCCTGGTGGATGGCCGCCTCACCCGCGACCCTCTTCGATGACGCTCCCGACCGCGTTCGTATTTTGCCGCTCCTTTCCGTGCCTGTCATGTTGAGCGAAGGGCGCAAGCCCGAGTCGAAACACCTCTGTGTTTTCCGGACAGGGCATGCTGCCGAAGGGAATTTCTATCACGGAACCACACCCAAATTTCGAGCGTCTACACAAAGATTTACGCTTGTGATCCTGAGCGCAGCGAAGCACCTGCTTTTTCTGTGCGGTGCACACATGTGCCCCGGGCGCCCTCGCCCACGATCGTTTTTTCTCATTAGCGGAGCAAAACAGGTTACCGCACCTTAATCCCGTATTTCTGTGTCATGGGGGGAACCAGTCCATTCATGCGCAGGTACTCGACCATCTGGCCGTAGTGGTCGGTAATATGCCACACGGCAATGACCGAGATGCCCAGCTTGGTGTTAGGACCGGCATAGCGGCCCTCCACCCGGTCCAGCGCATTCCTGGCGCTTAGCGTCCCCAACACACGATTGCCATAATCAAATGAGTCTTTCAAATAGTGGATCAGCTCCGCCTTGGTTTTCGCCGGATTGTGCCCGCCCTTCTCGCAGTCTGCGGGAGGCTGCTTGCCCTCAAATTCGTTGAAAAAACCGAACTGCGCGCAGGCCACGTGCTTCACCTGTTCGCCAAAGCTGCGCACTCCTTCGAAGTTGCCGGCCGTGGGAATGAAGTCGTATTTGTTCTCCGGCATCGCTTCCGCCACTCCCAGAAACGAGCCTTCAATAAACTTCATGTTGTTGCCCACGCTGTCCGCAATCGTCGTGGGGATATCCCCGGCCCGGGGCGCTTTGGATTCTTGCTTGGCGGCCTTGCTTTGTGCCATCGCGCAGATTGTCAATCCAGCAAGCATCACGAGTAGCCAGAAGCTTCGTTTCATCGTTCCTCCAAATCTGTTCCAAAAGCATACGCGATGCGTCAGGCTCCCACCATGTTTCCTCGGGTTATTCTGTACCCATGACGGCCATCGTTATACGCGAAGCCATTGCCGCCGATGCCCAAAGGCTTGCTGATCTGCGCTACGAGTTTCGCCGCGAAATCGGTGGCACGGTGGAAAATAAAAACACCTTCCTGCAGCGTTGTACCGCCTGGATGGCCAGCAGGCTATCTGCGGACTGGAAATGTTGGATAGCTGTCCGCAAGAAAGAAATTGTGGGCCAACTCTGGCTCCATCTGATCGAAAAAATGCCCAACTGCAACGGTGCCCCCGAGCAGCACGGCTACATCACCAACCTTTACGTGCGGCCCGAGTGCCGGGGCGGAGTTGGTGGCCGCCTGCTGCAACATGCTTTGGACTGGCTCAAGCAGAAAGAGGTCGATGCGGTGATCCTCTGGCCTTCACCTCGCAGCCGTACCTTATATATGCGCCACGGTTTTAAAACGCCCAACGATATTCTGGAACTGCGCGGCCCCACGGTGGACTCCAGGTTCGAAAACGTCGACCCGACCTGAGGATTCGCGGTCTTAAGCGGCGGTCGCGGGGTGCGAAGCCGGTTGCTCCCGCGCCCCTGGCTCACCTTGCCCCTGGGTGCCCGCCTCTTCCTTGCGCATCGTTTCCGCGTTGAACTGCGCTCCCACCAGGATGGCGAAGGCGGTCCAATAGAGCCAGAGCAGCAGGGCAACAGCCGCCGCCAAAGTCCCGTAGGTCTTGTTCAGCTTGCCGAAATTTCTCAGATACAGGCCCAACCCGCTGGAGAGCACCAGCCATGTGACCAGCGCGATAACTGCTCCCGGCAAGGTGGAGCGGAACGGGCGACGCGAACTCGGCGCCCACATGTAGATCAGCTCAATGGAAAGCACGGCGCAGGCGATCGAGAGTACCCACCGCAAATATGGCCACAAGGCAACGAATATGCCGCCCAATCCAGCCTTTCCCGCCAGCCACCGGCCGAAGCCTGGGCCGACGACCATCAGCGCCAGCGCCAGCACCGCCAGCCCACCTACCGCAACCATCAGTCCAATGGCCAGCAGCCGCTTGCGCAAGAAGCTGCGCTTGTCCTCCAGGTTGTAGGCCACATTCACCGCCTCCACCAGCGCCGCCACACCTCCCGACGCCGCCCAGATGGTCAGCACAATTCCCACCGAGAGGATGCTTCCGCCGTGCGGGCTGATCACGTCGCGCAGCACGCCCCGCACCAGGCCCATGCTGTCAGCAGGGATGAACCTGCCCATCAGCATCAGAATCTGGTCGAACAGGTGCGGCAGTGGCACCAGCGCCAGCGCTGCCGCGAACGCAATCAGCAAGGGGAACAGTGAAAGGATGAAGTAATAGGACAGCCCCGCGGCCAGCTGGCTGGTGTGCTTCGATCTCACCCCGGTATAGGTCAGACGCACTACCCGCCGGCCGTAAGCAACCCATTCGCTGCTTTCAAACTTGGCCATCGCTATATCACCTTCCGCGGAGGCGGTAGCCAGCTAATCTGAACTAACCCCGTAGACGTGTCAAATAATGCCGGGAATCGTGATTCCCGCCCGACTTCGTGGAAAAAATGGAGCGATCAGCCGGGACTTGACGGCTTGCGGTGTGTGCCGCAAAACTTTTCACACTCCCCCGCGTCGTCGGGTTGGCTATAATACGCTCCAACATCGGTTCCTACTGTTCCCGCAATTATTTAGCAGCTCAACCGAAATGGAATACCTGAACCTCTCCCCCGGGCGAAAGAAGGCATGAAGCGTCATCGCCGGCATGGGTCGTCGGCCCTTCCCAAACCGCGTAATTCGCGACCTCGGCCCGAACTCTGTCCGACATCTCCCCCCAAGCCGCCGGCGGGACCTGCTCTGCTCTTCGGCGCTGACGATCCTTCCGGCAAAGCCTGGCATGGTGAGGCTGGCGAAGTCGGCAAAAAAGCTCAATTGTGGGCCTGGTGCGAGTGGCTGCGCCTGAGCCTGGTGGCAGCGGCGGTCATTACCGCCGCCTTCGTGCTGACCGCAAGAACCGTAGCCCAGCGTACCTACGCGCGCAGTGCTCGCCTGCAAAATGCGCCTTCCTCATTGCAGGCGCACCCACAACCGGCGGCGGTTCGCGCTGCCCCAGCAATCGTGGGCGCCATCCACTACTGGTCCGATGACAACTCGACCACCGTGACTGTGGATTTAGGCGCGCTGGTTTTCTTTGACGCACAGCGCCTCACCGGCCCCGACCGTGTCTACTTCGATCTCCAACAAACGCGTATGCCTGCGAGTCTTAACGGCAGACTCATTCAGGTGGCGGTGGGGCAAACCTTTGTCAAGAAAATTCGCGTTGCCGAGCGCGGGCCGGAAGTCACCCGCGTTGTGCTTGAAACCATTCCCAATTGCGTCTACTCCGCCATGATTGCTCCCGACCCCTATCGCCTCGTCGTCAATCTCCACGCCCCGAAATAGCGCGATCTTTTGCTGCTTTACTGATTGAATGCCGCGGATGGAACTCAGCCATCGTCGCATTCGCGCCGGTCCAGCAGGGAAGGAATCTTTACAGAGAATTGTCAATGTTCCACTTACACAACTTTACAAGTCTTTACCCAACATTACACACAACCCTGCTGTTCACGTGATATCTAGTGTGAGTTCAAGCCGGCATAAAAACGTGCCGGGCATCTTTACATTCAAGCAATGATCGCGCTCGCGATTGCGCGGCGCACCCTACGTGTGTGTGCCGGGGAGACCCAATGACTTCTCGTGCATTTTGCTCGAGCCTTCTTATCGCCATTTTGCTCCTCTTTACCTTCGCTTGCGGCTCCGGCAGCAGCAGCTCCAGCAACGCGCAGGTACGGCTCTTGGACGCTTCACCGGAACAGCAGAACCTTAACTTGCTGCTCGATAACAACACCATTGAGACGGGCATTGTCAGCCAGAGCGCCAGTGCCTACAGTCCACAGCCGGCGGGAAATCACACTCTGCAAATCGAGGCCAACAACACCACCACGGCGCTGGCCACCGAGAGCGTCTCGCTCAACAGCGGCGCCTATTACACCGTTCTTGCGGTCGAGCCTTCCTTCGCCTCCACCAGCCTCAACATGACTCTGTTGACCGACGACAACTCCGCCCCCGCTTCCGGCAACTTCAAACTGCGCATCATCAACGCCTCACCCGATTTCGGCAATCTCGATGCCTACGTCACCGCCCCCGGTGCCGGCCTCACGAACGCCACTCCCAGCGTTACTAGCCTTGGTTTCCAGGCCGCCTCACCGTATCAGAGTCTCACCGCCGGAAGCTATGAAGTCTATTTCACCATCGCCGGCCAGCAGGTGATCCAGGTGGATAGCGGCCAGCTCACCTTCAGCGCGGGACAAATCCGCACTCTGGTGCTGCTGGATAATTTTGGCAGCGGCTTCACCTCCGCCATGCTCGCCGACCTCAACTAGCGGGCGGCACCTCGAGCCAGCGGTTGGCAAGAGAGGCAATTCCGATGATATTCTACTAATAGAACAACCGGAATAGTAAGGGATTGGACATGTGTCTTTCAAGGCTTTAGGTCTCGACGTCGGAGTCGGGAGAGGCGGGGAAGTTCAGGCGCGCAAGATGACGGTTCACGCTGAAACATGAGGGAGAGAGCGGGACGAGCAGTGCTGAGTGGCGGGTGGTCGGTGGGCAGTGGAGAGGTAGGAGGACGGCGAAAGGGGCGGTTGGGACGGCGCTGCTGAGTCGTGTTTGCTTGTTTGAGTGGGTAGAAGGAGAACTCCTTCAAGCGGTGGTGACGCTTCTCCCAAACGCAAGGTCCTTCGACTGCGCGACCCGATTCGCGAGCGAATCGGGCCGCTGCGCTCAGGATGACAGAGGTGGGTGGCGCTGCCACGGGCGGCTGAAGCTGCCCCCTCCATCCAATAGCAACTGTCATGTTGAGCGAGGGCGCATGCCCGAGTCGAAACACCCCTGCGCTGGCCGGTCGCCAGGAACGCGCATGGAAGCTTCATAGGTCCCTCAGTCGCGCTCGCCTCGCAAGCTCGGTGCGCGCTCTCTCAGGATACAGGGGAGGGTAATTGGCTGGTAGTGCAGTCGCTCAGGAGGACAGCGAATTCCGAGGAGATCACCGTGTTCCCAGAACGTCACCACAATGAGTGTTGGTGCTCACAATTGTGTCGCAAAATCCCACGTGGAAGGACCTGAGCGCCGAGTGGTATGCGAGGCACCGGTTCGAGCCGGAGCACTCCGCGTGAAATACATGGGCTCAGGGCAGGCTCTTCGGTCGCGCTCGCCTCGCGAGCTCGGCTCGTGCTTCCTCCGGATGACAAGAGTGGAAGGATTCGGTGTGGCGCCGTAAAGGCTGGGAAGAGCGGTAGTTGGTACTTAGTGGCTGGTAAATAGTGCGGGTAACGGGAGCGCGAAAGCGAATTTCAGCCTGAACCCTACTTCTTCTTTCCCTTTCCCTTCTTCGCTGCGACTGACACCTTCGCCTTAGCTTTTGCCTTCGCCTCCGGCGGCTTGGAGGAATTGGCGGGAGCGGTTGCGGCCTTGGATGCGGGCGCGGGTGATGATGACTTGGGCGCAGGGACGGCGGGCTTAGCCGCAACACCAGACTTGGCGGCAGAAGCCGCTTTGCCGGCGGGAGTTGCGGGCGCGGCGGTGGCCCCCGCCGGCGAGGCGGTGGTCGCTTCCTTGCCCTTGCGCTTTTTGCCGACGTTGGCGGCCACTGTCGCTTGCAGCGCCTGCGGCGGCACCTGGCCCTTGGCCCCGCGCCCGCGCTTGGGCGGAGGCGGCGGAGGGGGCGGAGGCGGCGGCGCCAGCGGCTTCAGGTACTTCAGAATCTCGGTGCGCGAGCGCATCTTCCCATCCAGCAACATCAGGAAGACGTCGTGGGCAATCTTGGGATACTCGGGCAGCGGGGGCGTGATGTGCAGCTCGGTCATCTCCGGCAAAGGCAGCTTCTGCTGCACCTGGCGCCACTTGGTAAAAAAGTTCTTGATCTTCTGCTCGACCGCCTGCTGGCGGGTCGTCAATTCCAGAAACAGAATGGACTCCGGCTTGGCCTTGGACAGCAGCTCCCAGGTGCGCGAAGGCGTGGCCGCTTCTTTGCCCGTGAGTTTTTTCGCCAGCTCCTTGCCGTCCGCCTCCAGATGCCGCCAGCTATCTACCAGATCGCGGCGGGGAATCAGCTTCTGCAGGTCGGAGATGTCGTGGTCGCTCAGCCGCTTGGTCAGGAAGTAGAGCACGGTGGGGCCGGTATCCAGGGCATAGCCCAGCTCGGTCATCTGCTGGCGCGTCTTGGTCAGCTGCCCCAGTTCCGAGGTATCAACCTTGGCCGTGCTCCAGTGCGGGTTCAGCACCTTCAGCCAGCCCTCTTTTTCCAGTGCTTTGATGATGTGCAGCGGGTCCTCTTCGTAACCCAGTTGCTCCACTTCGTAGCCGATGGCGCGGTCATTGATGTTCTCGATGTAGTTGTTTTCTTTGGCCGAGTCGTAGCGCGCCTGGGTGCGCTCCTCCAGGGGCCAGTGGAAGCGGGAGGCAAAACGCGTGGCCCGGATCAGTCGCGAAGGTTCCTCCAGGAAGGCGTAGTTGTGCAGAATACGCAGGACCTTGGCTTCAATGTCGGCGGCGCCATTGAAGGGGTCAAGCAGCAGGCCGCGCGAGCCCGGGTTCAGCGAAAGCGCCATTGCGTTGATAGTGAAGTCGCGCCGGCGCAGGTCTTCGGCGATGGTGGAGGGGGCTATCTGCGGCGGCTTGCCCGGCTTGTCGTAACGCTCGGAGCGGGCCATGGCCACCTCGCCGCGCACATTGCCGGGAAACATCAGGTAAAGGGTTTTCAGGTCGTCATCTACACCCTGCACCGCCACCCCGGCGCGCTCCAAGTCCTTTTGCAGCTTCAGGGGGTTACCCTGGACGGTGAAGTCGAGGTCGCGGATGGGGAAGCCGGAGATGATGTCCCGCATCGCCCCGCCCGTGAGATACACATTCATCTCATTAGCGCGAACCACGTCCTGCAACGTGGTGACGGCGCGTTGCTGTTCCGGGGAGAGCCGGATCTCCATGGTGTAGATGTAATCGGCCATGTCCTAGAAAAAGAGGGACTTACGTCCCACACGCACACCCAGGGCCGGCCCCGTCCGGGGCTGCTCGCCAAACCCGTTGAACTGAGGGTAAGTTTCTCTTGCCAATGGAGTTAGGTCGGTTTCGCGAGGGCGCTATAAACCCCTCACCTTACCACAGAAAATGCTGGTTTGGCTACAAAAGTGCGCGATTTTGAGGCAAAAAACCCTGTGAAAAATGCGACAATTCGAGGACGTGAGAGCCGGCGGGCTTCCACTGTTTCCCCCAAAAACCATGGTTTCGACCCACAAAAAAGTGATTGTCCGCAAAATGGACCGGGACAGCGTGAACGGCTACGTATCTCCGGCTAACTTCCTGGTGGAAGGGAAGTTAGAGATGCTGAACACGGCTGGAAATGTGGTCGGAATTGATTTGCGTGAGGTCAAAATCGTGTACTTCGTCCGTGAGTTTGCCGAGACGGGAGCGCCTCAGCGGAAGACGTTCGCCAACCGGCCGCGGACAGAGGGGCTGTGGGTGCGGTTGAAGTTCAAGGACGGGGAAGTGATGGAAGGATTGATGCCCAACGACTTAACCCAGGTGTTGGCAGAGGGCTTCCTGGTGAACCCCCCGGATCTGCGGGCCAATACGCAGCGCATGTTCGTGCCCCGGATGGCGCTCGCAGGACTGACGGTGCTGGGCGTGATCGGGGTGGGGCGTGGGCGAAAACGCAAGGCGGCAGCGGCCGATGTGGGCCAAGTGCCGATGTTCGAGCAATGAGGAAATTTCGCACGCAACAGACGAGAGGGGCACTCCACGTAAATCCCCTCGTTTGGTCATCAACGGTTTGTACGGAGGTCAGCGCTCATAGAGTGCGGTCAAGTGAGGAGGGGCACCCTGCTGCCTAACTCTGTGGCACGCAGCCCACTCAAGCAAAAAAGCTTGAGTGGGCCACCAATGGGGTAGCTGACCAGTTCACCAGTTGCACACGAAAAGCCGATGCTCAGCATGCTAGTTTTTCGAGGAGCGGGAATTCCTCGTGCGCGGCGAAGCCGTGGCTAGCGTGCGGGTGGTCCTGCCCGGAGCGGTAGTAGAACCAACGGCGGGCTTCGCTCTCCGTCATTTCGGGGCCGAAGTAGACCAGGTAGGATTCGCCGCAGAGCCGACAAGTGAGTTCGATGCCGGGACGGCGCCAGGTGGAGAAACGTTTGATCGCGTAGTAATACGAAAGAGTTGCGGTCGCTTTGATCGCAACAGCCATTTGACACCTCTCATTCGCCAGAGCATGGCGGGCTCACAAAATAGCGGACGTAAGTGACCGTTGGGTATTGATTAGAATGGTGCGGGGTTTGTGGTAGAAAAAGAAGACCTTTCCCGCGCAGCAAAAAGAAAGGCGGCCATTGCTGGCCGCCTTCAGCTTGAGTGTTACGAGGCTACGGCAATACCCGAACGCGATGTGCCCAGACCACCGGCTTCTGGGTGGCGGGATCGTAGAAAACCAATCCCCGCGCTAGCAGCTTGGCTGTACCCGCGGATTGCAGACCGCTTAGACCGTTGATATTGACGAACACGGTCTTGTTCCCCGTAAACACGGTGAAGGGCCCGCCGGCAGAATAGCTCATAAGCGCGTCGTTCTGCATTTGGAAGCTGCCCTGGTTGCCATTGGTAATGCTGACGGTGCCCGGCACCAGAGTTCCAAACACGCCCTGGCGGCGCAGCGATACCATGTCTGGCGTGAAGGTATTGTTCTGATAAGTACCGCCGACAAAGATGCGCTGTCCCACGACCAGGGAGGATGCGCCGAATACCTGGTTGGTAAACCAGTTATCGAGGAAGCAAACGTCATACTCCGAAACCAGGGTCAGGTTAACGGTGTAGATGCTGTCTGCAGGAATCGAGGCTGACGTTCCAAGTTCCTCGCCCACGAACATGGTGACCACTGGGCCAGGATTTACGGCCAGGATGCGGCCGGAAATGAACGCCTGGTCGGTGGTGATCAACTCAACGCTGCTGGCCAGAATGCTGCCATCGGCCTGGACCTTGCCCTCCACGGATACGACAGCGTTTGCGGTCAGGGTGCTCAGGCTGTTGCTGCCGTTGTAGAGCGTGTTCGAGTCGACGTCAATGGTGTGCTGGAACCCATACGGTCCCTGCATAACAAAAGAGTTTCCGGAAACATTCACGGAAACGATATTCCCGGTGCACTCAGTAATTTCGCCCAGGTCGTCGGAGGCGGAGACAGCCATTACATCCACCACCGGATTTACGGTGATCTGGTTGTTGCTGATAATCAGGTTGCCATTGCCGTCGGTGGCCAAGGACTGGCGCAAGTCAAAGTCCATGTGCAGGCCTGCCAAGCCATTGCTGGCCACAACCAACGGCTTTCCATTGGGAAAGGAAACGGTCACCTTGGTGGTGCTGAGTACGCCAGTGGCCGTGCCCAAAGATGGCGGCGTGGTGGTGAGATCAATGTAGTTGACGGAGGGCGCAGGGTTACTGGCTTCAAAGGTGAAAGTCGCGCTGGTGTAAGTGCCGGGCGGAACGGTGTTAAACCCCAGCAGAGAGCGCAATCCGATCAAGCGGCCAAAATCGACAGACGTAGGCGCCGAGAGCACGGAGACGGAACCGGAGTTGTTGTTGAGAGTGATGTTGTTGATGGTGATATTGAAGGCGACCACGGATGAAACCGGCGCATCTTCACCGGTGGTAAATACCGCCGATTGAGGCGAGGCGCCGCCAGCAGGAGCGGTGCTTCCACCACCGCAGCCTGTCCAAATAGCCAGCACAAGCGAAACCGCGAACAGCAGAATCGAGCGTTTCATAACGAGCTCCGAATTCTTGACATTCGTGGAGGAGGAGAAGACCTATCTGTTGTGGAATAGAAACGCAGGTACTTTAGAATAGTTGCGGTACTGTGGTACATGTTACTGAAGTAACGAAGGTGAGTGGCAGCTGTTTCAAAAGATGAATAAAAGATGACTGGGTCATTCAGGTTTATTGGAGTGGGACGTGGATGTAGGGCAACCGGTAAGCGGAAGGCAAATTTTCAGGCTTGGCCACCACACTTATATAACGAGCGGCAAGTGTGAGGTGCTGGCTTTTCACGATCTTCTTAAAGCAGGTGCTTCCCTGCGCCCGACATGACGCCCTGGATCGTGCCGCTGTGGGAAGGGCGAGAACGAAAGACTCCCTTTGGCGCAAGCTGCTCCCACTCAAGCAAAAGCAGCTTGAGAGGGGCACCCTGTACCGTTGGATATTTGCTGCCCCGGTTGACCCCGCTTCCTTTGTGGTAGATTTGGGAGGAATGGACGCGGAACGGGCCATTGCCGAAATCGAGTGGCTAGAGCGCATCTACGCGGCGCCGGACACCAGGCCGCTAAGCGCGAGTGACATCTCAGCTGCGAATCGGCTACACGATGAGAGGCAAGCTAACAGCCCGTGGTTTCGTCTTTGGCAGAGTTATGGTGTGTGTTGCCGGCCCTGAACCTCAGCTCTCCGACTAGGGGAGATGGAGAGCCAGGCCTCCGCCGGAAGTTCGAATCGATCCAGGTTCAGCCGCCCGCCTTTTATCCCGGAGAATCGTGGCAGTGAGCAAACAGCAAATGGGGCGGGACTCAAACCTACCTCGCCGGCAACTACCCGCTCAGGCAAGAATCGCTTGAAGTAGGGACCTATCGGCTGGTCTGCAAGGTTCGAGAGAAACCGTTTCTAGCGTAAACTCTCATAACCGGTAGCGGAGTGAGGGGACCCTGTCCATCTAAGAAACAGCCGTGCTGGAGGCTTCTTGCGCAATTTTTTGAAAATCTCCTCAGCCCTCAGGAAACGTGCTGCTCAAATTGAAGTACTTCTCATGGATGTGGACGGCACAATGACCGACGGGGACGTCACCTTATTGTCCCAAGCAGGGGAGATCGCGCTGGAAATCAAAACCTTTGATGCGCACGACGGTCAGGGTCTCACCCTCGCCCACACCGCCGGGCTGCGGACTGGCTGCATTACAGGACGTGAGAGCTCAGCGCTTCTTCGGCGGGCCCGCGAAATGAAGATGGAATTTATTTATATGAAGCAGCCGTTAAAGGTGCCAGCCTATGAAGAGATTCTCCAAAAAACTGGAGCGCCCGAGTCTTCTGTTGCGTACATCGGGGATGATCTTCCGGATCTTCCGGTAATGCACCGCGCCGGTTTGGCTGTAGCCGTGGGGAACGCGGTTCCAGAGGTAAAGAGGGCAGCACACTACGTCACGAAAGCTCGTGCAGGCCGGGGCGCGATTCGCGAGGCGGTTGAACTCATTCTCAAGTCAAAGGGCATCTGGGAAGCGATGATAGGTAAAGCCCGGGCGTGAGTTATAGCGCTGCTTCCTTATCACGTCAATATTTATGCGGGCAAAAGAATGGCTCCTCAGGGCACACGATTCTAGCCAGTGGTAGGGGACGGCGAAAGTGAACACAAGGAGTACGGCATGGGGGGAGGCAGCATTGATGCGGGTGATGTGCGTTGGCCTGCATATCATTCGGGTTGGGTCGTCACGCTTCGTATACGGTTGATCCTCCTGTCACAGCGCGGACGACGGCGATATCCTTGATTTTGTCCTTCGCTACCGTGTGAGGATCCTCAGCCAGGACAACGAAGTCCGCCAGCTTGCCCGGCGTGATTGAGCCCTTGATTGCCTCCTCGTGGGAGTTATAGGCGCCGTTGAGAGTATTGACCTGAAGGGCTTCATCCACGCTGACCCTCTGGTTAGAACCCCAGGTTTCTCCATTCCAACCCGTGCGCGTGACCATGGCTTGAATAGCCATCAGCGGGGCAAACGGCCCGGGGCTGAAGTCCGAACCTCCAGCAACGCGAATACCGGCATCAAGAAAGGAGCGATATGCCATGCACCACTTCATGAGGTCTTCGCCGTAAAAGTGGAACTTGTCGGGATTGTAATACGCATAGGTGTTGAAAGCAGCAGGGACAGCGCCGAGGGCCTTGATACGGCGCAGCAAATCATCATTGATCAACGTGCAGTGGGTGATCTTAGGACGCGCGTCGGCGCGGGGAAACATTCGCTGCGCTCGCTCATACGCTGTAAGCACCATCGCGATGGCAACATCACCATTGGCGTGACAGTTGGGCTGGATACCGGCGCGCTGGATGCGCTCAACCCAGGCGTTGAGCTCGTCCTGCGTCGTGGTGACATTCCCATAATACGGTGGTGTGGTGCCGGCGTAAGGCCGGCTAAGCGCCATGGTGCGCTCAGAGAAGGACCCGTCCACCGTATGCTCCGAGGTCGCGCCCATGCGGATCCATTCATCCCCAAAGCCGGTGCTGATACCGCCGTTGATCATGGCCTCGAGCACCTCGTCGGTGGCCTCATAGCTCACGCGATGCAGCAAATTACCCTGTGCGCGCACCTGCTGCAGGGCGAACAAATCGCCACTTTCATGGTGAACACTGGTAAGGCCCGAGCGGACGAATTGCTTGGAGATGTAGGCCAGGCCATCCCGGTCGCGTTGCGTCTTTTGCTCTGAGGTGAAGGTCTCCCGCTTACCTACCTTGTCGAACACGCCTCGCGCCCGGTCGGTGACCCGACCATTCAATTCCCCGCTGGGGTCGTGATCGAAGGTTCCCCCTGGCCGATTAGGCGTGCTCCTGGTGACCTGCGCCAACTCGAACGCTTTGCTGTTGTAATAGGACGTATGGCCGCCGCGATGGTGGACCACCACCGGGTGATGACGAGAGACGTTGTCGAGGTCGTGAATATTAAGCTGGCGATTGTCTTTTACTTTCGTGTCATCAAAGAAATATCCATCCACCCAGAAGCCCGCTGGCGTTTTTTCAGCTTTTGCACGGAGCTTGTCAACGATACTGGCGATCGTGACAAATTCGACTGCGTAAGGACTGCCGACGAGGACATCGTGCAGCAAGGTGTTGCCGGGAGCATGATTGTGGCAATCAATGAATCCAGGCACGATTGTCATCTGCTTCGCATCGTAGGTTTCAGTCCCTTTTCCGATGAGACCCCTGGCTTCTGCACTGCTGCCGACAACTACGAAGCGGCCGCCCCTGACGGCGAAGGCTTCGGCCCTGGAATTATGGGTATCCACGGTGTACACGTTCGCATTAAAGACAACTAAGTCGGCCACACGCGGATCGGGGCTGGCGTTTTGAGTGCTGGCTCGGGCCGCGGGTCCCAGGAGTTTCTCGCCAGCAATTCCCGCAATTCCTACTCCGGCCAGGCCCAGGAATTCTCTACGGCTGTGGTACTTTTTCATTCCTTGTCCTCACCGGTCGCTCGAAAGCGCGCTGGCAGGTCCGCTGACAATCATGCCAACGATCAGCAGCCCTCAGAGAATGTAAATGTCGAGAGGTATTCTCCTCGCCAGCAACCTTACTAGAGAGTAATAAAGTTACGAATGGTTGGCGACTTTAGCAACTGAACCGATCGGACGTCAACAGCAAATTTGATCGGGGCGCCCTTTCAGGCTGGACTTTGTTCTTGAACCTGAATTGTGAGCGGCGGGTGGGGCCGCACGCGGGAAACTTCGGCAGCCGAATACACCTCTCTCCCATGAACCCCGTCTCGAGCACTTTCGTGTTGATGATCCGCTCCGACTGGCCGGCATCAGCCAATTTGATGATTTCTTGGTTCATTGCAAGGAATCGACCGATTTACGGGTTTTGTCAAGACTGTCCGGCGAAATTTTTCAAGATATCGCATCCGTCGGCCCCAGTCCGGCAAAATTCAACTTGACAAGCGGCCCCACCTTCACTAACTTTCTTCGACATTCTATAACCTTCCTAAATTATGGAAAGGTTTCAAAGGGCGTCATTCTTTCAGTTGCAATTTTCAGGAGGCAGCCATGCCGACCATGCGTTTCTTCCATCTACCGACTGTTCGAGTGCTGGCAGTAGTTTTATCGCTGGCTGCACTCCTCGTGCCCTTCGCTCATTCCCAAAACGCGACCGGACGCGTGGTCGGCACAGTAACTGATCCGCAGGGCGCCCGTCTCCCAGGGGCTCAGGTTACGGTGACCAACACGGGTACGAACGTCGTTTCGCACACAGTTACAAACGAGGAAGGCTTCTACCAGGTTTTACAGCTTCCTGTGGGTACATATACGGTCACTGCGGAGCATGAAGGCTTTGCCAAAGTGGTTACTGCGCCGGCACAGCTCGATATCAATCAAGCGCTGCGAGTTGATGTGCGCCTGAACCTCGGGTCGGTGACACAAATCGTGAAGGTCGCGGCGGAAGCGGCACAAGTGGAAACCGTGAACGCAACACTGGGAGGGACGGTTACGGGCACGCCTATCCAGGATCTGCCGCTCAACGGCCGAAACACCTTGGATCTGGCACTGACTCAACCCGGGGTCGTTCCCATTGCCGATGACATTGGGACTTACGGTACCAGCAATGGAGGTTCCAACGGCTTGGGTGGCATTAGCGTGGCCGGGGGACGAGGGGACGCGGTAACGTATCTGCTCGATGGCGGCCTCAACAATCGGGTCACCAGCAACCAGGTTGTTTTTAATCCGAATCCGGAAGCAGTTGGGGAATTCCGTCTTCTGGAGAACAATTACACGGCCGAATACGGCCGCAACGGCGGCGGCACGGTCAGCGTAGTTCTCAAGTCGGGCACCAATTCCCTGCACGGGAGTGTGTTCGATTACCTCCGCAATGACGCCTTCAACGCCAACGATTATTTTGATAACGCCCAGGGCAATCCCCGACCGGTCCTAAAACGTAATCAGTTTGGAGGTACGATTGGCGGACCGATTACGATTCCCCGATTGATCAACGGCAAGGACCGGCTGTTTTTCTTCTTTGGTTATCAAGGGCAGCGACAGACGGAGCTTGTGAACGTTGCCCAGCTAGGTCTGGGAACGAGCTTCGTAACCACGTATACACCTGCGGAGTTGGCAGGCGACTTCTCCAATTTCAATGGCGCGGGTCCGGACCCTGGAGTGGTAAGTTTTCTCCAAGCACATCCTTACTACCAGTCGGACCCGGCGAAAGCGGCGCGGGGAATTATTGATCCGACGAAGATCAATCCCGTTGCGCAAGCCTACATCGCTGCCGGCATGATTCCGACATCGCCCACCGGACTCATATTTCCACAGGGATCGCGGAAAGACGATGTGAATCAGTACATAGCTAAGGTCGATGCTTACGCTACGACCAACGACCACATCTCGCTGTCGCTCGGCTACAACAAGGAACCCATCGTCACTCCGTTCTTTGGAGCTAACGTGCCCGGGTTCAGCGCCGCCGACACCACCTGGGACTATTTCGCCAATATCGGATATACCAAGGTGATTTCGGCAAAGACGGTCAATGAGTTCCACGTGCTCGCTCAGCGCTGGTACCAGACCGGGATTCCTACCAGCCATCCGCCCACGAATGCGCAATTGGGTGTCAATGTAAATTCCGATGATCCCTTTGGGCCTGCGTCGCTTGCGTTCACCAGCGGCATGAACATCGGTTTTGATCCTAACGTGCATTGGAAGGCTGATAACACCTACGGACTTTCCGAGGCGCTTACGTTGGTTCGAGGCAAACACACGTGGAAATTCGGTGGCAATTTCAACATCATGCAAGAGAACTCGGTGTATGCCTACCAAACCAACGGGATCTTCTATTTCGACGGACCGGATGGGATCGCTTCGGGAAATGACCTGGCCGACTTTTTGTTCGGCGCACCGGACGAGTTTGATGAGTTCTCGAAGGCGCCAAGCAATGAACACCAAAAACAGTACGCGCTTTTTGCCCAGGACGAATGGAAAGTGACACCGCGCTTCAACTTGACGCTGGGGCTCCGTTACGAGTACACAACCCCCGAAACCGATACCCGCGGATTCAGTTTCAGCCTTATTCCTGGCCTGCAGTCGCAAAGGTTTAGCAATGCGCCGCTCGGGTTCGTGGTTCCCGGTGATCCGGGATCTCCGCGCGGCTGGTATTTCCCCGACCATAAGAATTTTGCTCCCCGCATCGGCTTTGCCTGGGACCTTTCCGGCAATGGAACCACCAGCCTTCGCGGTGGGATAGGGATGTTCTATGACACGCTCAACGGGTGGATGTCGGATTGGGCTACGGATGAGCCCCCTTGGGCCGGTGGAGCGAGCGTGTTTCCGGATCCGACCTTGACCCCCAGCCCGCTTCCCGCGAACGGGCCAAGCACCATAATGTCTTTTCCGTACCCAGCGTCGGGGGCGGTGGATCCGTTCCCGTCGAAGATACCGCCTCCTGGGAACATAGATTTCTTTGCGGCGGGTTTCCTGCCTCTTATGGGGCCGAGCAACAACTGGGTGAATGTGCACTTGAAGACTCCGTACATCTACCAATACAACCTGAGCCTGCAACATCAACTGGCCAACGGGCTGATGGCTGAGCTTGGTTATGCCGGGAGTTCTTCACACAAGCTGCTGACATGGGTCGACCAAAACCCCTTTATTCTCGGAACTAACAACCGAGTACTGAACGTGACTCAAGGCTTGCCTTCTGATACTTACGGGTATGCGCCAACCTTCGACGGCCTGAACAACGCCAATTACAACGCCATGCTCTCCAGCTTGACCAAACGCGCGAGTGATGTGCCCGTTCTGGGAAACGTTTTCTTTACCATGGCCTACACCTGGTCACATAACATGGACAGTGGATCGGGATTCAATTCACGCATCTCGTCCACTCCCTTCTACAATCATCGCCAGTTCTACGGAAACTCCGATTATGACCTGCGCAACCGCTTTACCTTCAGCGGTGGTTGGGAACTGCCGTTTGCCAAGTCGTGGGCCAATGGGCCGAAACGGTTAACTCATGGTTGGAGCTTGTTTCCCATTTTCTACATTCAGTCTGGAATCCCCCTCGACTTTACCGCCGGACTGCGCCAGCACTCGAGCGATCCTGGCCCATCAGGAGCGGGAGACGCAGAGATCGTGAGGGCCGATCAACTGATTAGTTCCATGCAAACCTTCGATCCGCGACGCGTGCAGACGTTCAACGGAGTCACGGGAAACTATTGGTTCGATCCCAACGCGTTCCAGGCCGATCCGTGCATCGCTGCCGACGTGTGTCCATTAGGGTTCTATGGAACCTATCGGAGGAACTCATTCCATGGCCCAAGTCGGTCGAATCTGGACTTGGCGCTGGAAAAGTCGACCGATCTCATCGGCGAACGAACAAAACTCATCTTCCGCGTAGAAGCGTTCAATATCTTCAACCACGCAGAATTCCGGCCACCTGCCGATGTACGAGTTACGTCCGGAACGTTCGGCCAGATCACGGGAACGTACGACCCCAGAATCCTGCAGCTTGCTCTGCGGTTGGCGTTCTAGGCTGACACATAATTTCCGCGAGCACGGGCACCAGGAAAACATGGCGCCCGTGCTGTTGTCCCTCATTAGCCAGCAGGTCTAAGCCTGTCCACTATTCTTTAGAGGGAAGGAGTGAGCGAATGAGCAAGCAGCGGGACCCCAAATTGGGAATAGAGCGATCCATCACGCGTCGTGATTTTCTCAATGGCGTGAGCGTCGCTGTGGGAGCGTCGATGCTGCCGGCAAAATCTGCGTGGCTTGAGGTTTTCGGGGTTCCGGAACCGGACTTTGCGCCGGAAAAAGATCCCAACTATTATCCGCCGGCCAAGGCTGGAATGCGGGGTAGCCATGACGGGTCCTGGGAGGTAGCGCACGCACTCCGGGACGGCAAGCGCTGGCCGGACGCCATCGCAGATAACGAAGATTACGATTTGATCGTGGTCGGTGGTGGCATCAGCGGCCTGGCCTCTGCGTACTTTTTCCGCAAGTTCGCCGGTGCACGATCGAAGATCCTAATTCTCGATAACCACGATGATTTTGGCGGCCACGCCAAACGCAATGAATTTAAAGAGGGGAATCGGCTTCTCCTTGGTTACGGCGGAACTCAGTCTCTGGAAGCTCCTCATCATTACAGCAAGGAGGCTTTTGGGCTGTTGCAGGAACTCGGAGTGGATGTTGATCGTTTCTATAAGTACTTCGATCAAAATCTGTACAAATCGATGAATTTGAAACGAGCGACGTTCTTTGATATGGAAACATTCGGCAGCGACGTGCTGGTGCCGGGCTTCGGTAGGCACTATCTGGGACTCGAATATCCTCCGGAAATCCTGGCGAAGATACCCATTGCCGAGCCTGCCCGGCGCGACCTCGTCCGTTTGCAAACAACCACCCTTGACTATCTGGCAGGCCTCACTGCGGAAGAGAAAAAACGCAAGCTTATTAAGACCAGCTACAAGGATTATCTGCTCCAGTACGTTAAAGTTCATCCCGATGTGGTCAAGGTTTTTCAGGCCGCCCCGCATGGTTTATACGGAGTCGGCATTGATGCGGTGTCGGCCTGGGATTGTCTGCAGATGGAGTATCCGGGATTTAAAGGGATACAGATTAAAAGCACTAACAGCTCGCCCGAGCGGGAGGAACCCTACATTTTTCACTTCCCAGACGGAAACGCGTCTGTAGCGCGCTTGCTGGTGCGCGCGCTCGTCCCGGGCTCAGCTCCAGGAAATACCATGGAGGATATTGTCACGGCCAAGATGAATTATGCCCGCCTGGATTGTCCTGGCTCACCGGTTCGGATCCGCTTGAACAGCACTGTTGTCAGAGCGAAGCATTTAGGCGACCCGCAAACGCCAAATGAGGTAGAGGTCACATACGTTCGTGGTGGAAAGGCGCACAAAGTAAAAGCCGCTCATTGTGTGTTGGCTTGCTACAACATGGTGATCCCATATTTGTGCCCTGAGATGTCGGAAAAACAGAAGGAAGCTCTGGCTTATGCGGTCAAGATTCCACTGGTTTACACCAATGTACAGATTGCCAACTGGAAGGCTCTGGAAAAGCTCAGCCTGAGCAGCATTTACGCACCGGGCGGGTATTTCAGCTCAGTTTCGCTCGATTTCCCCGTCTCAATCGGCCAGTATCATTTTCCCAGTCGCCCGGAAGAATCGTGCGTGCTGCATCTATTGCGTACGCCCTGCAAGCCTGGCCTGTCCTGTAAAGATCAGTACCGAGCAGGTCGTTGGGATTTGTTCACTACCACGTTCGATACGTTCGAGCGAAACATTCGCGACCAACTCGGCCGCATGCTCGGCAAAGGCGGATTCGATCCTGCGCGCGACATCATGGCCATCACTGTTAATCGCTGGCCACACGGCTACGCATACGAGTACAACCCGCTGTTTGAGCCCTTGGACCGGCCTGATTCCGAGCGGCCTTGCGTAATTGGGCGGCAACCGTTTGGGCGAATACACATCGCCAACTCGGACGCCGATGGTCACGCTTATACCAATATTGCGATTGACCAGGGTTATCGCGCGGTACAGGAGGTCGTGGCTGCCACTAAGCAAGCAGCCGCCAAAGTTGGAGTGAGTGGCTGAATTTATTAGAAAGATAATCCTTACTTGGCTAGTGATATTCATTGACATCGTGAAGGCCATTCGGCCAGGTTTGCGCGCTAAAAGCATGCAGCCTTATGCCCTGCAGCTTGGGAACTGCGAGGCTTTTTTCTGGCAAGCGAGGCGAAGACATTCATTGTTAACGAAAGAACTATCAAAATGTAGGCGGGGTGTTGACCCAGATAATCTGGGTTTCATGGTCGGAGGGGTTAAACCATCGGTGCCCGCGGTCGCTTTCGAACCAAAAGCTATCGCCCTCCTGTAATACGTGGCACTCTACCTCATCCAGCCAGATTTCCAGTGTCCCTTTGAGGATGTAAAGAAAGTCCTCGCCCTGATGAGTGTAGGCGCCGTCGCTGCCCGTGCCAGGTGGGACACGAATCAACATGGATTCCAGCATCTTAGTTCCGGTTGAGAGCAACTCCATCCGAACCCCCGATTCGGTCTGGAGTGCTTCGCGCTTGCTGGGTCGAACGACCCGGCTTGATGGGTGGTGAAGGTTATACAACTCAAGCACTGTGGTACCGTAAGCGGCTGCTACCCGTTGCAGAGTCGCCACGGAAGCATTGGCGCGCGAGAGTTCGACCGCACTCAGGAATCCAGCAGATATTCCGGCTTGTCGGGCTGCATTTGCGATGCTCAGCCCCCGTCGCTTACGTAACTGCCGAAGCTTGCGACCCAAGTCAGGCATTTGTCCATCAGAATTTGCGTGTACCGGCAGGTTGGCACCGAGCGCTTGTTTGATACCTGGAACGTTCAGCCTTTTCACATCGCGTAAATACTTAATGCGCTTTAATACCTGCAGCAAGTCCTGGCTGTAAAGCCGGTAACGACCTGCACTGCGTGCTGGCGCTACCAAGCCGACGTTTTCCCAAAGGCGTAGGGTTGAAGAACTAATTCCAAGAATGCGCGCTGTCTGCCCAACTGTAAGGAAACCGAAGCGCGACTTCCTCCGGCCATTACCCTGAGAGTGCATGCTGCGCGTGCGTCTAGCTGACCTTCGGCGTATCGCGTTATCTCGGCGCGCGACGTTTATGTGTTCAATTCGCGACATAGCAATATACGTTCTGCGCAGTCTTAGAGGATAGGATTGTAGTCCAGAGCGCACACTGGCTCAATCGACCTTCAGTTGTTCTCACGTTTACGTTCAGCTGAAACATCATTTTTCTTCAACCAAATGCCGGTTCATCCCTTTACATTCCAGCCGGGTTACATTCAGGAACAACATTGCTATAATTCTGCAACGTTAGTGAAGGCCTGAGATGCTGTCAAGAGTTCTGCGCGGAGGGAAACTTCATGGCTGGGGACGACAAGCATTCCGCTGGCGATCGGAAATTGGGTATGCACTGTCCCGTTACGCGCCGCGATTTCCTCAATGGAGTCGCGGTTACTATCGGCGCGAGCCTGCTGCCTTTCGGCGATATGAGCCAGGAAAAAGGCGCCGACTCCTCCATCCAGGAACCATTGCTTGCGGCTGGCATCACGCAAAACGATCCTCGCTACTATCCGCCTGCATTGACCGGCATGCGCGGCAGCCATCCCGGCTCCTTCGAGGCGGCTCACCTTGTGCGGGATGGGGGCTGGAAGGTCAAAGCCACGGACACAGGCGAGGTCTACGACCTGGTGGTAGTTGGAGGAGGCCTGAGTGGAATGGCGGCCGCACATTTCTACCTCGCCCGCAACAAGGCGGGACGCATTCTTGTCCTGGACAATCACGACGATTTCGGCGGCCACGCCAAACGCAACGAGTTCCAACCCAACGGGCGCCTGCTCCTGTCGAATGGTGGCACCTTGTCCATCGAATCGCCTTTTCCCTACAGCGAACAAGCACGCGCGCTGATGGACGAGCTGGGCATCAATCCTCCCGCACTGCAGGCTAAATGTTTTGAGCGCAATTTGTATCCCTCCCTGGGCCTAAGGAGCGCGGTCTTCTTCGACAAAGAAACATTTGGTGTGGACCGCTTGGTAACTGGGGAACCAAGTCGGGGATTTGGCGGCTTCTCAGCTCCCAAGACTCAGTCCTGGAAGGAGTTCTTGGCCCAGGCTCCGCTGTCCGCCGAAGTGCAGCGCGACATTGCGCGCATCGAGGAAGACAAGGTGGATTACATGGCGGGCTTGCCGGAAGCGGAAAAGCGCGATCGATTGTCGCGAATGAGCTACAAGGACTTCCTCCTCAAGATCGCAAACGCGCACCCCGGGGTTATTCCGTTCTATCAGACACGTACACACGGCCTTTATGGAATTGGCATCGACGGAGTGCCCGCACTCGACTGCTGGGCGATTGGCTTCCCCGGATTTCAGGGACTCAATCTGCGGCGTGTCCCGGAAGGCCGCCTCAGCTTCACGGCGCGTGGCGCGGTAACACCCCAGAAGCCGTATCATTTCCATTTTCCTGATGGTAACGCTTCAATCGCGCGCCTGCTGGTACGGTCGCTCGTGCCCGGTTCGGTGCCCGGGACCACGGCAGAGGACGTGGTGACCGCGAAAGTGGACTACACGCGATTGGATCAGAGTAACTCGCCTGTCCGCATTCGCCTGAACAGCACCGCAGTGGAGGTTCGTCATCTGGGCTCACCCTCTTCTGCCAGGGAGGTGGAGGTTTTCTATGCCCGCCAGGGCAAGGCGTACCGGGTGCGCGGCAAAGGTGTTGTGCTGGCCTGTTGGAACATGATGATTCCCTATCTCTGCCCCGATCTGCCTGCAAATCAGAAGGAAGCCCTGCATTACGGCGTGAAAGTACCGCTGGTCTACACTACGGTGGCAGTGCGCAACTGGACGGCGTTCCAGAAGCTGGGCATCCAGCGGGTCTCCTGCCCCGGAATGTATCACTCTTCTCTGGGCCTGGATTGGCCGATCAGCATCGGGGATTACAAATTCCCGAATTCGCCTGAGGAGCCGATGCTAGTGCGGATGACGCGTACGCCCTGCGCTCCGGGTCTGCCGGCGCGTGATCAGCAGCGTGCCGGGCGTTACGACCTGCTGTCTACTTCCTTTGCCACATTCGAACGCAACATTCGTGACCAACTTGCCCGAGTGCTTGGCGGCGGGGGCTTCGATCCCGGTCGCGACATCGTAGCCATCACAGTGAACCGGTGGCCGCACGGCTACGCTTACGAATATAACCCTCTATGGGATCCGGACTGGGCTCCAGGTCAGGCGCCTTGCGAGATCGGCCGTCAGCCGTTCGGACGCATCACCATCGCCAACTCCGATGCGGCAGCCGCTGCCTATACCGACCAAGCGATTGACCAAGCCTATCGTGCAGTTGAGGAGTTGCTTGCAGCACCAATGAGCAGAACCGCAAGCGCCCAAGTCGACTAAAATAGGTGCTAACGATCGCACGCGCTTCGCTTCCTCTCATCGATAGGTGAGATTCTTATGCGGGCAAAAGAATGGCTCCTCAGGTAGGACTCGAACCTACAACCCTCCGGTTAACAGCCGGATGCTCTGCCATTGAGCTACTGAGGAGTGTGGCATTCGACGTCCGCGGGGAACGGGACGAAATGCGATATTTCACAGTCATCATATCACGGCAATTGACGATTGAAGATTGAAGAATGATGAATGAAATTCCTCAAAGCCAGCACAGCGATCAGAGTCAAAGTTATCTTGTAATGAACCCAAACGCATAAATTGGAGACTCCCTCAAGGGTCTAAAGCCCAATGTCTATGCGGCGGTGGACGGCGTGGCTAAAGCCACGCCCTTTCAAACCGAGTTATCAGATTGCTAGTCAGCATTCAGGCATGGAGCGAATGTGCAGAGAGGCTGAATGCTGAATGCCCGGTTTCAGCGGTTTTCAATCGTCAGTCGAAAATCAACAATCGTTAATTCCGGACTTGGCCGCCAGCCCCAGGGAGGGTGCAAAAAAGCCCGGCGAGCCGTCCTTTACTCGGCGATTTCCACGGTTTGACCCCGGTTTTCGCGGCGTGTTATAAAGAGGTGCTTTACGTTTTCGGGCGCTACGGACAGGTAGTTTTCCCCTGCTGTCAGGCGACCCGAAACGGCTACTCCGACGCGGCCAAACTCAATCCAGTCTGGAAGTGGAAGCGTGTTCGGAATTCCGGCCCATGCCCCCGCAGGACCATGAGCGGTCGGGACATTCGGAACCGGAAAGACGTGCCTTGACACGTGGTCGATCCCGAGCGCTCGTGAGTGGAGGATTTGTATGCCCGCCTGGTTCCTTACCCTGGCGACCCCAGTGCGCCGTGTGGCGCTAAGCGTGGCCGCCATTTCTGCTGTTGTATTTTTCAATGCTGCTGCCGCTCTTGCCCAGCCTGCTTCCGAGGCCACGGGCGAAGCCAACCTGAAACTGCCTGACCTCTCCAGCGTCAACTTTATGGGCGTGGATGGGCACCGGCTGCTGGTTTACGGCATCACCTTCTGCGTGCTCGGGTTGGTGTTCGGGCTGGTGATGTACATGAGCTTGAAGAACCTGCCGGTGCACCGCTCCATGCTGGAGGTCTCGGAGCTGATTTACGAGACCTGCAAGACCTACCTGATCACGCAAGGCAAGTTTCTGCTCATCCTGGAAGCCCTGATTGGCGCCATTATTCTCCTTTATTTCGGCGTGTTACTGCATTACGAGGCGGTGCGGGTGGCCGTCATTCTGGCCTTCAGCGTGGTAGGCATTTTGGGCAGCTACGGGGTGGCGTGGTACGGAATTCGGGTTAACACCTTTGCCAATTCGCGCACAGCGTTTGCCGGGCTGAGCGGCAAGCCTTACCCGATCTGGCAGATTCCGCTGCGGGCGGGGATGAGCATCGGCATGATGCTGGTGAGCGTGGAGCTGCTGATGATGTTGATCATCCTGCTCTTCGTGCCTCCGGATTACGCCGGACCGTGCTTCATCGGCTTCGCCATTGGCGAGTCGTTGGGGGCGGCCGCGCTGCGCATTGCCGGCGGCATCTTCACCAAAATTGCCGATATAGGCTCCGACCTGATGAAGATCGTCTTCCGCATTAAAGAGGACGATGCGCGCAACCCGGGGGTGATTGCCGACTGCACCGGGGACAATGCCGGCGACTCAGTTGGGCCCAGCGCCGACGGATTTGAGACTTATGGCGTCACCGGCGTGGCGCTGATCACATTTATTCTGCTGGGGGTGAAGGACCCGACGGTGCAGGTACAGCTGCTGGTGTGGATCTTCGTGATGCGCATCATGATGCTGATCTCCAGCGCCGGTGCTTACTTCGTCAACGGCGCCATCGCCAAGGCGCGGTACGCGCACGCCGATGAAATGAACTTCGAGGCGCCCCTGACCTCGCTGGTGTGGCTGACCTCGCTGATTTCCATCGGGCTGACCTACCTGGTTTCCTACTACACGATTCCCAGCCTGGGTGGCGATAACAGCCTATGGTGGAAGCTTTCATCCATTATTTCCTGCGGCACGCTGGCGGGGGCCATCATTCCTGAGCTGGTGAAGGTGTTCACTTCCACCGAGTCGCGGCACGTGAAGGAAGTTGTGACCTCGGCCAATGAAGGCGGCGCCTCGCTGGGCATTCTGTCGGGTTTTGTGGCGGGAAATTTCTCCGCTTACTATCTGGGCGTGGTGATGGTGGCGCTGATGGGGATCTCTTACCTGGTCAGCACGCAGGGGCTAGGCGCGATTATGCTGGCCTCACCGGTCTTTGCTTTTGGCCTGGTGGCCTTCGGCTTCCTGGGCATGGGCCCGGTGACCATCGCGGTGGACTCCTACGGACCTGTGACAGACAACGCGCAGTCGGTGTACGAGCTTTCTCTGATTGAGCAGATTCCGGGTGTGGAGCGCGAAATCGAGCGTGATTACAAGATGCCGGTGAAGTTCGAGCGCGCCAAACACCTGCTGGAAGCGAACGACGGCGCTGGAAACACCTTTAAGGCTACCGCCAAGCCGGTACTGATTGGAACCGCCGTAGTAGGGGCCACGACGATGATTTTCTCCATCATCATGGCTCTGACCAATGGCCTGACAGCGAACGTAGGCATGCTCTCGCTGCTGCATGCGCCCTTTGTGCTGGGCCTGATTACCGGCGGCGCCATGATTTATTGGTTCACTGGCGCTTCCACGCAGGCGGTGACTACCGGCGCCTACCGCGCCGTGGAGTTCATAAAAGCGAACATCAAGCTGGAGGGCGTGGAGAAAGCCTCGGTCCACGACAGCAAGCGGGTGGTGGCCATCTGTACGCAGTACGCGCAGAAGGGCATGTTCATCATCTTTCTGGCGGTATTTTTTGCCGCGTTGGCGTTTGCGTTCCTGGAGCCGTTCTTCTTCGTCGGCTACCTGATTTCCATCGCCACCTTTGGTCTCTACCAGGCGATTTTCATGGCCAATGCCGGCGGCGCCTGGGACAACGCCAAGAAGATTGTGGAAGTGGAGCTGAAGCAGAAGGGGACTGAGCTGCACGCCGCCACGGTGGTGGGCGACACGGTGGGCGATCCG
>DATFDP010000233.1:0-24724 GCA_035252015.1 Terriglobales bacterium | reverse complement strand
AACCTGGGAGGCCTCCCTTATGAGCCGACTGCTTCTGCTTGCCTTTTCGCTGCTTGCCTTTTCCCTCAGCGGCCTGGCGCAACGATCCAACTCCAGCCAGAGCTCCACTTCCCAAAAAACAGCTGAGCAGACCATGGCCGGCAGCCGGTCCGTCTCCAGCAGCTCCAAGCAGACGCAGCACATTACCGGCTGTCTGGAAAAGCAGAACGGCGAATACGTGCTGAAAGAAAAGGACGGCAAGATCGCCAACGTCACCAGCAGGCTGGATCTGGGTTCACAAGTGGGTCACGAAGTGACAGCGACAGGAACCTGGCAGCCCCGGTCGAATGCTGAAACACCCAATGAGAGCCCTAAGGGCGTGGTGGTGGACAATCCCAATCAACTGCTGGAAATCGGCCACCTGAAGGTTCGTTCAAGCAACTGCAAGTAAACCGGCAACGCTTTCCTGACGTCACAATTTATCTCTCTATCACTGTCTTAAATATCCAGGCCGAGCTGAAGGCGGGCCGCCTCGGTCATGCGCTGTGGCGTCCAGGGCGGATCAAGCACCACTTCCACGTGCACTTCCTTCACGTCTGGCAATTTTGCAAGCCGGTTTTCGACGTCCGCCTTAAGGATGTTGCCCATGCCGCAGCCGGGCGCGGTCATGGTCATCTTGACGGCGACTTTCTTTCCGCCTTGTTCCGAATCAGAAACCGCCAGTTCATAGATCAAGCCCAGGTCCACGATGTTCACGGGAATCTCAGGATCGTACACCGTTTTCATCTCTTCCCAGGCCAATTCCTCGCTGAACTTTCCGCTGGCCGCCGCCGCGCTTTGTTGCTGGGCGTGCTCGATGCCCAGCGCGTCCGCATCCTTGGCGTCAATGCGGTACATGTAGCCGTACTCGGTCATGATGGTGTAGGCGTTGCCCAGAGACTGCATGACCTTGGCCACCGTGCCTTCAGGAATCTGTCCGCGAATGCCGCTAGGAATTTCCGTCACCTCAACCGGGCGGCTGAGTCGAATTGGCTGATAGGTGCTGCTCATAACTACTCCGTGGAAATCGTTTCCTGCTTGCCTTCCAGTGCGGCGTGCAACGTGTGCCAGGCCAGCGTGGCGCATTTTACCCGTACCGGGAACTCAGATACGCCGGAAAATACCGCCAGCTTGCCCAGCTCTTCCTGGTGGCCATTGTGCTCGGCGCCGGTGACCAGCTTGTGGAACTGCTCAAAGATCTTTTCCGCCTCGGCGAGCGTCTTGCCTTTCACGCTCTGCGTCATCATGGAAGCCGAAGCTTTAGAAATCGCGCAGCCCGAGCCCTGGAAGCTCACGTCCTGAATCTTCTCGCTGTCCATTTTCAAGTAGACGGTGAAGTGGTCTCCGCAAAGCGGGTTGTAGCCCTCCGCCTTGTGATCGGCGTCGCCCAGTTCGCGATAGTTGCGCGGCTGCTTGCTGTGCTCGAGGATGACTTCCTGATAGAGATCGCGCAGGTCGGCCATCAGGCAAAAACCTCCCTCACTTTATGCAGGCCGCGTACCAGGGCATCAACTTCTTCGCGCGTGTTGTACAGGCCAAAGGACGCCCGCGCCGTAGCCGGCACCCCGAAGCGCTGCATCACCGGCTGCGCGCAATGATGCCCGGTGCGAATGGCAATTCCTTCCTGGTCGAGGATAGTGCCGATATCGTGCGGGTGAATGGGTTCCAGCACAAAGGAAAGTACGCCCGTCTTCTCCCGCGCGGTGCCGATCAGGCGCACTCCGGCGACCGCCGAAACTTGCTCTGTGGCATAGGTCAATACATCCTGCTCGTGGGCCTGAACGTTTTCGATTCCCAGCCGATTTACGTACTCCAGCGCTGCACCCAGGCCGATGGCGCCCTCCATGTGCGGAGTGCCGGCTTCGAACTTGTGCGGCAACTTGTTGTAGAGCGTTTTTTCAAAAGTGACCGAGCTGATCATGTCGCCGCCGCCCTGGTAAGGTGGCATGGCGTCCAGCAGGCTGGCCTTGCCATAGAGCACGCCAATCCCCGTAGGACCGTAAATCTTGTGGCCAGAGAAGGAGTAGAAATCAGCGTCCAGTTCGCGCACATCCACCTTCAGGCGGGGCGCCGCCTGCGCGCCATCCACTAATACGGGAACACCCTGCTGATGGGCGAGTTCAACGATGCGCCGCACCGGGTTGATGGTGCCCAGCGCATTGGAAACATGCGCGATGGCTACCAGCTTGGTTTTGGGCCCCAGGAGCTTCTCGTACTCTTCGAGAATCAGTTCGCCGCGGTCGTTGATCGGAGCCACCCGCAGCCGCGCGCCCCTCTCTTCACACAGCATCTGCCAGGGCACGATGTCGGAGTGGTGCTCCATGGCGCTAATAATGACTTCGTCGCCCGCAAGCACGTTGCGCCGCCCGTAGGTTTGAGCCACCAGGTTGATTGCCTCCGTGGTGCCGCGCACGAAGATGATTTCTTCCGGCCGGGCCGCGTTCAGGAAACGCTGCGCTGTCCCGCGCGCACGCTCATAAGCTTCGGTGGCGCGCTCGGAAAGCAGGTGCACGCCGCGGTGCACATTGGCGTTGTCCTCGGTGTAGTAGCGGACAATCGCGTCCAGCACCTGCTGTGGTTTCTGCGTGGTGGCGGCGTTATCCAGGTACACCAGCGGCTTGCCGTACACCTTTTGTACCAGGATGGGAAAGTCGCGGCGCACCCGCTGCACGTCGTAGCCGCGATGCGCGGGAGCCAAAGGGCGGAACTCGGTATAGGTATTGGGGGCGGTTGTCATCCTACTTCCTCCCAGTGCACGGCATGATCCTGCTCGCTCTTGCTGCCATCGGGTCTCCAAGGCTTGATGTGGAAGAGCCACTCGTTGACCAGTTCTTCAACCCGCGTGCGCACCGGACCGGACTTCATGCGCTCCAGGCACTCGCTGGCGAAGGCAAACAGCAGCAAGCGTCGGGCCGAGGCTTCGTCAATGCCGCGCGAACGCAGGTAAAACAGCTCGTCTTCCTCAAGTTGTCCGATGGTAGCGCCGTGCGTGCACTTCACGTCATCGGCGTAGATTTCCAACTGCGGCTTGGTGTCAATCTGCGCGTCGTCGGAAAGCAGCAGATTGCGGTTGGTCTGCTTGGCGTCGGTCTTCTGCGCATCTTTGTGCACGATGATGCGCCCATGGAATACGCCGCGCGAGTGCCCATCCAGAATGCCGTTATAGAACTGGCGACTGCCGCAGTGCGGGCTGGCGTGCTCCACCAGCATATAGTTGTCCATGTGCTGGCGCCCGTTGCCAATGAATAAGCCGTTGATCAAGCAATCGGCGCCTTCGCCGGCCAGCACTGGGTGCACGTTGTTGCGCACCAGGCCACCACCCAGCAGCACCGAGTGCGAAGCCACGTTGGCGCTCCGCCCCTGCTGCAGGCGCAGCGTGGAAACGTTGTAGGCTTCAATGTCCTCGCGCTCGATCAGGTAATGCGAGAGCACGGTGTGCTCGCCCGCGATTAGCTCCGTGGCTGCGTTGGAGAAGGCAACACCGCCGCCGAGTGAAATGTAATCTTCCACGAAAGTAGCCTGGCTGTTTTCTTCCGTGATAATCAGGTTGCGCGGGTGCGTCATTACCGGCGTGTCACTGGCCGTGGTCACGAACAGCAGGTATATCGGCTGTTCCAGCACCACGCCTCGGCTGATACGCACATAGCCGCCATCTTCTAGGAACGCGGTGTTGAGAGCACAGAAAACGTCGCGCTGCGTATTGAGATAGCGACCCAGGTGCTTTTCCAGGGCTCTTGGTTCGCGGCGAATTTCATCCGCCAGGCTGCCGGCCCTCACGCCCTTAGGCAGCGCACCCAGCGACGAAAGCTCGGCGGCGAATTTGCCATTCACAAACACCAGCTGGCATGCCGCTCCCGGCAGGCGATAAGGCTTGACCTGATCTGGGCTAATTTCGTAGCGTCCCGCCGGCTGTCCAGCGGGCGTCTCGCCCGCCGTCTCGGGCAGGCGAAACGCGGTCTGGGCGATGGCCGCGACGTTGGTGAACCGCCAGTCTTCATCGTGCGTGGTGGGAAATCCCAGTTCGCAGAAGCGGGCGAACGCGTCTTCGCGCAGCTTGCGCAACCAGCTTTGCTCCTGGCCCGGCGCCCGCTTAGTGAAATCGGTGAAGGCTTCCAGGTAGCTGCCCAGCTCACGGGATGTGGTGGCGACGTTGCTCATTTCTTTGCTCCTCACGCGGTCGCTTCCGCTTCCACCCAGCTGTAGCCCTTGTCTTCCAGTTCCAGGGCCAGTTCCTTGCCGCCCGACTTCACGATGCGGCCATCCACCAGCACATGCACGAAATCGGGCACGATGTAGTTCAGCAACCGCTGGTAGTGCGTGACCACCACCATGGCACGCTCCGGGCTGCGCAACGCGTTCACACCGTTGGCCACGATTTTCAGAGCGTCAATGTCAAGGCCGGAATCGGTCTCATCAAGGATCGCCAGCCTAGGCTCCAGCACCGCCATCTGCAGTATCTCGTTGCGCTTTTTCTCGCCGCCGGAGAAGCCCTCGTTCACCGAGCGGTTCATCAGCTTCTCGTCCATGTCCAGCAGCTTCATTTTTTTCTTGAACATGGGAATGAAGTCCATAGCGTCGAGCTCGTCCTGACCGCGATACTTGCGTAGAGCATTCAGCGCCGAACGCAGGAAGTAGGCATTCGAAATGCCTGGGATCTCCACCGGGTACTGGAACGCCAGAAAAACGCCCTCGCAGGCCGCCTCTTCCGGCTTCATGGCCAGCAGGTCTTTACCGTTGTAGAGCACCTCGCCCTGGGTGACCTCAAAGTTCTCGCGCCGCGCCAGCACCTGCGCCAGCGTGCTCTTGCCCGAGCCGTTGGGACCCATTATCGAATGCACTTCGCCGGCATTCACGGTCAGGTCAATGCCCTTGAGAATCTCGTGATTCTCAACCTTTACATGCAGATTTCTGATTTCCAAAAGTGCCATCGTCTTCCTCTAAGAAAAATTCCTTTCGTTCCTGTTAAGAGCTATTCCTTCGCCTGTCATCCTGAGCGAGCGCCACCCGAGCTTGCGAGGGGAGCGCGAGCGAAGGACCTCTTCATTCGGCTTACCCAACGCTGCCTTCCAGGCTCACGCTCAGCAGCTTCTGCGCTTCCACCGCAAACTCCATAGGCAGCTCGCGAAACACCTGCTTGCAGAAGCCGTTCACGATCATGGAGACCGCGTCTTCTGTTTTCAACCCGCGCTGCCGCAGGTAGAACATCTGGTCTTCGCCGATCTTCGAGGTTGAAGCTTCGTGTTCCATATGCGCGCTGGCATTGCGCACCCCGATGTAGGGGAAGGTGTGAGCGCCGCACTTGTCGCCAATCAGCAGCGAGTCGCACTGCGTATAATTGCGCGCGGCCACCGCATTCTTCAGGATCTTCACCTGCCCGCGATAGGTGTTCTGCCCGTGCCCGGCACTGATGCCCTTCGACACCACCGTGCTCTTCGTGTTCTTGCCGATGTGGATCATCTTGGTGCCGGTATCGGCCTGCTGATAGTTGTTGGTCAGCGCCACCGAGTAGAACTCGCCCACCGAGTTGTCGCCCTGCAGAATGCAGCTCGGATACTTCCAAGTGATGGCCGAGCCGGTCTCCACCTGCGTCCACGAAATCTTCGAGTTCACGCCCGCGCACTTGCCGCGCTTGGTCACAAAGTTGTAAATCCCGCCCTTGCCCTGCTTGTCGCCGGGATACCAGTTCTGCACCGTGGAGTACTTGATTTGCGCGTTGTCCATGGCCACCAGCTCGACCACGGCCGCGTGCAGCTGGTTTTCGTCACGAATGGGAGCGGTACAGCCCTCGAGGTAGCTGACGTATGCGCCCTCGTCGGCAACAATCAGCGTGCGCTCAAATTGCCCCGTCTCCGAAGCGTTGATGCGGAAGTACGTCGAAAGCTCCATGGGACAGCGCACGCCCTTGGGCACGTACACAAAGGAGCCATCGCTAAACACGGCCGCATTCAAAGCGGCAAAGAAGTTATCGCTGTAGGGAACCACAGAGCCCAAATACTTCTTCACCAGCTCGGGGTGCTTCTGCACCGCCTCGGAGAATGAACAGAAAATTACCCCCGCCTCCGCCAGCTTGGCCTTGAAGGTAGTGGCCACGGAGACGCTGTCGAACACCGCATCCACCGCCACACCCTGCAGCATCTTCTGCTCTTCCAGAGGAATGCCCAGTTTCTCGTATGTTTTCAGGATTTCCGGGTCCACTTCCTCCATGCTGGCCTTGCTCTTCTTCATCTTGGGAGCCGAGTAGTAGTGGATGTCCTGATAATCAATGGGCGGGTAGTGGATATTGGCCCACTTGGGCTCGGCGTGCGCCTTCTCCAGCGACGCCCAGTGGCGATACGCTTTTAGCCGCCAATCCAGCATGAACTCCGGCTCGTTCTTCTTGGCCGAAATCAGGCGGATGACATCCTCATTCAGCCCTTTGGCGATTTTTTCCTGTTCGACTTCAGTGACGAAGCCCCACTTGTACTCGCGGTTAGCCAGGTCCTGAATAGTATTTACATTAGTGCTCATTGCATTCTCCCGGAGATTGGACCGATGGTGACCAGCTTGCCTTGCGAATCCTTAATTGCCGCCAGTTGCAGCGGCTGGACTAGATCGGAAAGCATCAGGCGCTCCAGCGCCCCGCTCACCGCCTTGCTGATGATTTGCTGATTGCTGCGAATGGGGCAGCGTGGCTCGAAATCACATAGCCCGATCACGTCGGTGCTGCATTCGGTCAGCGCGATGGGCCCTTCCAAGGCAGCGATAATTTCCGCCACCGTGATTTCCCGCGCCGGCTTAGCCAGGCTGTAGCCGCCCTTAATGCCGCGGTGTGAGACCAGCAATTTGGCCTGCAGCAACTGCTTCAGCAGCTTGCTGACCGTCGGCAGGGGCAGCGAATTTTCTGCCGCCAGGTCGCGCGCGGTGTGCAGCGCCCGATCCTGTTGCCGCGCCATGTGCGTCATCAGCACCAGCCCGTAATCTGTCAGCTTCCCTAACCTGATCATGTGGCTAGCTCCTTACGGCCGCTTTGCCCCTCTATTACTTAGACTCTAAACCAGACCGAATCGGTACACTAAAAATAGGACCCTTTTAGTACAGTATGATTCTAGCAGCCGGGCAGGGGCGGCCGCAACTAGTTCTGCATTCAATGGGCCTGTTTTCGCATTGAATCTAAGGGATTTAGGCCCGGAGTGCTGTCCCGACGCTGTTCCCCTGCACGCACGCTGGGTTATGCATCGAAGCTTTCGGTGGCAGTATGCGCTCAGTCTTAGCTCCACTCCTGATCCTCTCTGTATTGCTGGGAAGCGCCATTGCGAAGACTCCTGACCCACCGAAAAACACAACCCGTTCCGACAATGCCCACCGGCTGCGCGATGCCCTCACCAACATGGAAAAAGAGCTGGCGCGGGCGGAGCAGCAGAAGAACAAGCACTTCTTCAACGACGTCCTGACCCCCCAATTTTTGATGGTCGCCTATGACGGTCTGGTGTTCACAAAGCCGGAACTGCTGAGCAAGTTGAACTACCTGGATGTGAAGCAGTATGCGATGAACAATTTCAAGGTGCGGCTGATCGGGCAATCGGGAGCCCTGTTGACTTATGATCTCGATATTCAGGCCAGCGCCGCGGGGCAGCATGCGCCTCGCAAGCAATACGCCAGTTCGGTTTGGGTCCGCGAGGGCGGGCACTGGCAGCTGTTATTCCACCAGGCCACGCCGGCAAATCACTGAACGCGGCAAGGCTAACTAGGCTGCATGGCTGCCTGAGACGTCCTTTTCTAATCCTCGTGCTTCCGCATCCATCCGCAGCGAAAGAAGTTGACCTAACCCATGGCGCCGAAAGCCAGCCCCAGGCTGTAAGTGACCGCCGCCTCCAGAATTCCAACGAACGTCATTTCCAGACCAGATGACCACCACGGCCGGGCCGTGATCAGCGACTTCGACGCCCCGACCAGGAAGTGGGCCGCGATGCTGACCGCAAAGGCGATGGCCACCGCCTCGAATCCGCCGACAAAGAAAAAGGGAATGATGGGAATGAACGCTCCTACGGCTGTGGAGACGGCGGCTGATCCCGATGACACCCAGGGATTGGGGAAGTGGTGCTCGGAAAGCCCCAGCTCCTGCTGCGCCATGGCCTGCACCATCTGCTCCGGGTTTTCCGCCAGCCGCTGCGCCATGCGCTGCGATTCTTCCTCGCTGAAACCCTGCAGCTGGTAAAACAGCGCCATCTCTTCTTTCTCTTCTTCCGGATTCTCCTCTACCTCTTCCCTTTCCCGCCCGATCTCCGCCTCGTACACCTCGCGCTCGCTCTTGACCGCCAGATAAGCGCCAGCGCCCATGGAAAGTGCGGAAGCAATCATCCCCGCCAGTCCGGCGATGAGCACGTAATGCCGCTGGTTGTCGGTCGCTCCGGCCACACCTGAGACGATGCCGAACACCGCCCCCAGCCCGTCGTTGACACCATAGATGGCGTCGGCCACCCAACTGCCGCCGCGCCCATGCCAGCGCTCGCGCTTAAGGATAGCGTCCAGCACACTGCGCGGCCCCAGCACCGGCACCATGGACTGCAACGCACGCCGGTGCGCCTTCTCCTCTAGGGCAATGCCCCCCAGTATCTCCTTTACTTCTTGGTCCGCCCCGAGCGCCCGGTCGCGCTGCGCTGAATAGCGCGCGCTGTCGCGCTCTTCCGCTGCTTCCATGCGGCGAATGGCGGCCGCTGTCCCCGCCTGGCGGCTGAACCACCGGCTCAGGCGCTGGCGCCAGTTGTCGTCGCGGCTGGGCTCAATGCCGTGCTCCTGCAGCTTCTTCTGCCAGCGCGCGGCGTGCCGTTCCTCCGCTTCGGCCATGCGCACCAGCACCGCCTTGCGCTTGGCATCGCGCTCATTTTCCGCCAATTCGCGATACATGCGCGCGCTCTGCACCTCAGCGCGCCAGTTCTGCTGTAGCGCCTCAATTACTTCCCGCTCTGCGGGTGGTTGTGGCATTTTGTTATTCTAAGCAGGGTTGCTCACTTTAATACGGGTTATTCGGAACCATTGCGAAACAGCTTGTATGCGACGCGTTGTTCTGGGTCAAGCCAAAAATCTTCTACTAACACACCTTGTGCTTGAAATAAGGGTCGGCTTGCCTATAAATCAGCCCGCAAGGGCGGAACAGCTTTTAGCCCAGGGCGTCAGCCCTGGGAACGAGGTTACAAGTGAATCTAAGCCCCTTCAGGGGCGGCACTCTAACGGGCTTGGCACACGGTTCTATCTTGCCCAGGAGGTACATTTATGGCAGCAGAAGATGCTCCCCACGCGGGCGCCACACCTGCAACCCCCGCCAGCGCCTGCTTCGGCTACACTCCCGGCACCTGGCCGGCCGTCGTTTCGCCCTGCTGCTCCGATCAGGCCAACGATCGCCACGCCGAATGCACCCTGCCCGGCTGCACCTGCGTTTGCCACAACCCCTCTGCTGCTTAGGCAAACTGTTCGCCCTGCCCGGGCCGTGAGTCATCCTCCTCGCATCTTACAAATTAGAGCTCATTTCATAAGGTGCAGTTTTGGCCGTGGAACCCGATACCTTCCTCAGTCGAGTCCTGCTGGTCGCCGACAATCCTACCGTCGGTGCAATCATCCGCGGGCAGTTGTCTGCCGCGGGCTATGATGTACACTGGGCCAGGAATCGGGTGGAAGCCGGCGTGCTCTGGCAGCCCAGCTACTACGATGTCGTGCTGCTGGACCTGCGCCGCGACCCAGACGAGGGTGAAATTTTCGCCCACCGCATCAGGGCTACCGACCCCGGGCAGCGGATCATATTTCTCAATGGGAGGGACGGCACCAAAGAAGCCGCCTGACCTTTGGCAACTTCTAACGCCGCTTTATGCCCCTGGATGAGAGCAAGTTCTACCGCGCCACTGTTTTGGAATGTAAGGAATTTGCCCCCGACCTGTGGTCCGCGCGCATCGCTCCCGGCGGCCCCTTCACCTTCACTGCCGGCCAGTACGCCACTTTAGGCGTGCCAGGCCCGATGCGTCTTGTGGAACGCGCTTACTCCATCGTTTCGTCGCCTTACGAAGAGCACCTGGAGTTTTTCTTTGAGCTGGTGCCCCACGGCGAACTCACCCCTCTGCTGCACACCCTGAAACCCGGCGACCAGCTCAGCATGCGCAAATCCTCTAAGGGCAGATTTGTGCTCGACTCGGCTCGCGGGCCGCGCAATCACTTGCTGGTCTGCACAGTGACGGGCATCGCTCCCTTCGTCAGCTATATTCGCACCCTGCATCGCGACTGGAAGCAGGGCAAGTTCCCCGATGGCCACAAGCTTTACTTGCTCAACGGTGCCAGCCGCTCCTGGGAATTCGGCTATTACGATGAGATCAGCAAGGTGGCCGCCGAGGTCCCCTGGCTTAAGTACGTGGCCACCATCAGCCGTCCCTGGGAGGATGCTGGCTGGAAGGGTGAACGCGGCCGCGCGGACGACCTGATCCGCAAATATTCGGACCTCTGGGGACTCACTACCGAAAGCACCACCGCTTACCTGTGCGGTCATCCCCAGATGATCGAGAACGGCAAGGGCATTCTGCAGCGCGTCGGATTTACCAAGGACAACCTTAAAGAAGAGATTTACTGGATCCCGGCCAAGGCGGCGAAAACCTCGTAGTTACCGTCGTAGCGCCAGCGTCTCGCCGGCTGTCGCGAAGGACGTCCCGCCCTCGCCGCAAGATGCCAGATAGCCACCCTTCGCACACCGACCTGTGACCGTGGTTACAGAGACCCGCCCTCTGCTCGCGCGACCATAAGCTTCAGCTTCAACAAGGAGATGAACTATGTCCACCGTATTGGCAAACAAGCGGGCCGATCTGGCGGGCCCCGGCATTGGCGACTACCGCGAACTGGAGAAGGTGCTCCCCAACGATTACATCTCCCTGCTCGACCGCAAGCAGACCCAGCAGGCCATCTTTGCCGTCAAACGCTACATCGAGGACAACCTCTGCCGCGAACTCAACCTGATGATGGTCACCGTCCCCTTGCTGGTGGACGCGGAGAGCGGGGTCAATGACCTGCTCGACCGCGACGGCTCGCGCACCCCCATTTCCTTCCATATCTCCAATGACCGCGAGCAGCATCCGGTGAACGCGCAGATCGTACAGGCCGCCACAAAATGGAAACGGATGGCCCTGCGCCAATTCAATATGGGCATAGGCGAAGGCCTGTGCACCGACATGCGCGCCGTGCGCAAAGACTACTTCCTCGACCACGACCACAGCGTCTATGTGGACCAGTGGGACTGGGAGCGCGTGATCACCCCTGAGCAGCGCAACCTGGAATTCCTCAAGGAAGTTGTGAATAAGATCTGGAAAGTGCTTGTTGGTGCGGAGCACTACGCCCAGGATCTATTCCCGCAGCTTAAGAAGAGCAAATATCCCAATCTGCCCGAAGAGCTCACCTTCCTGCACGCCGAGGAAATCCTCGACATGTACCCCGATCTGCCGCGCAAGCAGCGCGAGACCCAGATTCTGCAGAAGTATCCAGCCATCTTCATTATTGGCATCGGCTGGCCCCTGGTCGACGGCTACCCCCATGAGAATCGCGCGGCCGACTATGACGACTGGGTCACCGAAACCCGCTCCCCGGACGGTCGCCCCATGCATGGCCTCAATGGCGACATCCTGGTGTGGAATCCAGTCACGCGCCGCCGCCACGAACTGACCTCCATGGGAATCCGCGTGAACGGCGACTCGCTGCGCAAGCAGCTCAGCATGTCAGGCCAAACCGACTTCCTGAAGTTTCCCTACCACCAGGCCATCATCAACAATCAGATTCCCCTCAGCATTGGCGGCGGCGTGGGACAGGCGCGCACGCTCATGCTGCTGCTGCGCAAGGCGCATCTGGGCGAGGTGACGGTCAGCGTCTGGCCAAAGATTCTGAAGGAGATTTGCGCCCGCAAAAACATTTTTGTGCTGGAGTGATTTTGGAAAATATCCTTTGTGCCGCGCGCGCCCCTTCTGTGTCGTACAGGGTTCGAGAGCACAATAGTACCCTTGTGGCAACCAAACTCTAATCGACGGCAGCACGACTTGGTGAATTGTGCGACGCCGCCGTGCGCTTTGCGGAGGGCCACTTGCTGTAAACCTGGCCTATTAGTCGGGCACCGCAGCGCTGGCCTGCTTGCTTCCCTGCCCGCCGAGCAGGCGGCCTAGCTCCGCACTCAGCAGATCGGGCTTGAAGCCAAACGGCCCCGGCTTGCTCTTGAACACGATCTTGCCGGCGCTGTCAATCAGGTAAATACGGTCAGGCCACCCGGTGTAAGCTTTCTCTGTCGTGTTATCGAAACCGTCCACTACCGCCGGGAACTCAATGCCGAGCTTGCGCACGCAGGTACCCGCCAGTTCATCCCTCTCCTGCTCGTTGCGCGGGCTGCGGAACACCACTCCCTGCTTGATGTTGCTTTCCATTTGCCACACGTCGCTGGGATGGGCCTCCAGGATGTAGACCGCCAGAAATTGCGCCCGGTCCTTATATTGCTCGTAAAGCTTATTGAGGGCGGGAACCTCCCGCCGGAAAGGCGGTCAGGTATAACTTCCGAACACCAGCACTACCGGCTCTTTGCCACGGAAAGAGGAAAGCTGCACCGTTTCGCTTGTGTTTAGCACGCCCAGGGAAAAGTCGGGCGCCGCCTGCCCCGGGTGCAGCACGCCCGCGCGGGCATGTGTCCATAGGGTTTCAAAGGGAATCACCAAATAAGCTGCCACCGGCATTCTGGCCATGACTCGCCCGAACCTTTCCGGCGGTTGGTGCATGGCCCATGCAATGAACCCCACGAATGCTACCCAAAGCACCGCCAGGATAATGGCGGCACGAAGCAAAACACTGCGCATGGGGAGGATTTTAGCGCACTCCGAATATAGTTAGTAGCTGGTGGTTGGTAGTTGGCTGACTCTCCACCGGATGCTAACTACCAGCTACCAACTACTTGATCTTCGAAAACTTTCCCGAACCCTCCTAACCCGACTATCATCATTACTTTGACAAAGGAGGCCCGATGAAGAAGCGCAAGCCCGATACTGTAGCCATCCACGGCGGCTCGGAGCCAGAGCACAAGAGCGGACCTCTGGCCGTGCCAATATTCCAGACCTCCACCTTTAGCGTCGAGGACAACGACGAGCAACTCCGGGTCACGCACAGCGACCGGTTTTACACCCGCTATGGCAACCCTACCCACTCCGCCGCCGAGAAGACCATCGCTGAACTGGAAGGCGCGGAAGCGGCTCTGCTGTTCGCCTCTGGGATGGCCGCCATCACCACCTCCGTGCTGGCCTTGGTGCGTGCCGGCGACCACGTCGTCGCCCAAGCCGACCTCTACGGCGGCGCCCTGAAGTTTCTCTCTCAGTGGCTGCCCAAGTTTGGCGTCGAGACTTCGTTTGTCGAAACCACGCGTGCCGAAGACTTCGAACGCGTGGTCCGCCCCAACACCCGCCTCATGTACCTTGAGTCGCCCACCAATCCCACTCTGAAGCTGTTGGACGTGCGGCGTGCCGTGGCCATCGCCAGGCAGCACGGCCTGACCACGCTCATGGACAATACCTTCGCCACACCCGTCAATCAGCGCCCCATCGAATCTGGCGTGGATATCGTGCTCCACTCCGGTACCAAGTACATGGGAGGTCACTCTGACCTGATCGCGGGAGTCGCTGCCGGCTCGGAAAAACTTATGCAGCAGATCTGGGAGACTCGTACTACGCTGGGCGCCACCATGGATCCGCACGCCGCCTTCCTGCTGCTGCGCGGCCTGAAGACCCTGGTGGTGCGCGTCGAGCGCCACAACCAGAATGCTCTGCGCATTGCCCAATTCCTGGAGAAGCATCCGCGTGTCAAGCGCGTGAACTATCCCTTCCTGCCCACCCACCCACAGCACGCGCTCGCGACTAAGCAGATGACCGGTGGCGGCGGCCTGCTCAGCTTTGAGGTAGACGGCACCGCGGAGGAGACGCGTCGCTTCACCGAGTCGCTGCGCATGTTTGCTCTCGCTCCCAGCTTGGGCGGGGTGGACTCCCTGGTGACTCTGCCAGTGGTGACCTCCCACGCCATGGTCAGCGCGGAGGAACGCAAGCGCATGGGTATCACCGATCAACTGGTGCGCCTGGCCATCGGCATCGAAAATGCCGACGATCTGATCGCCGACCTGGAGCAGGCGCTGACCGTTGTCTCCCCGGCCAAGGAGCACGCCCATGCCGATTAGCGAACTGACTCACACCTCTCCCGCCACAGCGGGGAAGATCAAGACATTCGCGAAGCTTTTCGATCACTCCGTCATTCGCCCCGATGTCACGCGGCAGGAGGTGGCTGCAGGAGCCGAAACCGCCGCCCGGCTGCGCACTGCCACCCTCACCGTGCAGCCTCACTACATCCGTTTCGCCGCTCCATTCCTGAAAGCCACCGGCGTGCTGCTGGGCACCGTGGTAGGTTTTCCTCACGGCAACGAAACTCCTGGCATGAAGGAGTACCAGGCTAAGACCGTGCTGGACCTGGGCGCCGAAGAAATTGACATGGTCATGAACATTCCCGCTCTCAAAAACGGCGAAAAAGATATCTTTCTCGCCGACATTCAGGGCGTGGTTCGGGCCGCCGACGGCCGCATCGTTAAAGTGATTCTCGAAAACTGCTACCTCGCTCAGGAAGAGAAACGGCGCGCCTGCCAGTGGATTGCCGAAGCCGGCGCTCATTTTGTGAAAACAGCAACGGCGTATGCCGCCGGGGGCGCCACCCTTGAAGATGTCCGTCTGATGTATGAGGCGGCGGCCGGCCGCTGCCAGGTGAAAGCCGCAGGCGGCGTACGTCAGATTGGCGAAGTATTGGAATACCTGCGCGCCGGCGCTCGCCGCTTTGGCTCCACCCGCACCGAGCATTTTGTGCGGGCATTTCGTGAGTTGCCGGCGATAGAGCGTAGTCAGTTCAGCGATTTCATAGCCGATCTGGCCGCCTGACTTCCTTTGTCCGCTTTTGTGGTGAAATGTTTCCCTGTGCACTCTGTGTCCTCTGTGGTGAAAAGAAAATCATGGACTTCCGCCCACTCCCCAAACTCGAGCTGCACTGCCACCTCGACGGCTGCCTGCGTCTGGAGACTGCACGCGAAATCGCCCTCGCTACCAGCGTGCCGCTCCCGCCTTCGCTTCGCCAGGCGCTGATCGCTCCCGAGGTCTGCCTCGATCTGGCCGACTACATCCGCCGCATTGACTTCGCGCTTGAACTCCTGCAGCGCCCCGAAGATCTGTTTCGCGTGGCCGAAGAGCTGACGGAATCCTGGGCCGCAGAAAACGTGATTTACGGCGAGGCTCGTTTTGCCCCGCAGTACCACACACGCCGAGGCCTCACCATGCAGCAGGCCCTAAACACACTGCACGCCGGTCTCGCCTCCGGGCAGAAGAAGTTTGGCGTCCGCTTCGGCCTGATCGTCTGCTGCTTGCGCCATCATCCAGTCGAACTGAGCCTGCAGGTCGCCCGCCTGGCCGCCAACAATATGGACAAGGTCTGCGCCCTCGACCTGGCCGGGGATGAGCTCCGCTTCGGCGCTGCCAGCCACCGCCCCGCTTTTGAGCTCGCCGAGCAGGCTGGTCTCCACCGCACCGTTCACGCCGGAGAGGCTGCCGGCGCGGCCAGCGTTCGCGAAGCCCTCGACCTCCTGCATGCCGAACGCCTGGGCCACGGCGTGCGCGTGGAAGAACCGCCCCAGCTCCTCCAGGAATTGCGCCAGCGCGGCACCCCGCTCGACATGTGTCCCAAATCCAACGTGCAGACCTGCGCCGTCTCTTCCTTCGCCAGTCATCCCGCGCCCCACCTGTTGCGCCAGGGTTTGCGCGTTACCATCAGCACCGACGCCCGTACCACCTCCGACAGCTCGGTCACACAGGAATTCGAAACCATGCAGCGCCACCACGGCTGGGGCCTGGCCGAGTTCTGGGCCTGCCAGCACAATGCCGCACAGGCCGCCTTCGTTCCCGAATCCACGCGTGCTGAGCTGCTGAACGCCATCTCCTCCGCCGAACACGCCGAGGGTTGCGCCTTCGTCTGACCTGCAGATTTCAGAAAGGAAACGAACTTGATTACCACAGCCAGCCAGCTCACGCGCCAATCGCAGCTCAAAAATTCCGTCCTCGAGGCCATCGGAAACACGCCCCTGATCAAACTGCAGAAAGTCGTCTCCAAAGATATGGCCGATGTGGTGGTGAAACTGGAGTCTTACAATCCCACCAGCTCCTACAAGGACCGCATGGCTCTGGCCATGATCGAGGGCGCGGAGAAGCGCGGCGCGTTGCGCCCTGGCATGCGCGTGGTGGAATACACCGGCGGCAGCACCGGCTCATCGCTGGCCCTCGTATGCTCCATCAAAGGCTACCCTTTCACTGCCGTTTCCTCCGACGGCTTTGCCCGCGAGAAACTGCAAACCATGAGAATTTTCGGGGCCGACCTGCGCATCATTCCCAGCGACAACGGCAAGCTCACGCCCGAACTGTTCCGCAAAATGATAGATGCCGCCGAAAAACTGGGGCGTGAACCCAATTCATTTTACTGTGACCAGTTTCACAATGAGGACGCTATCGAAGGTTACAAGGCCATCGGCCGCGAACTTTACGAGCAGGTGGGAGATAATCTCGCCGCCTTTTGTGCAGCCGTCGGCACCGCCGGCATGCTGGTAGGCGTTTCGCGGGCGTTGAAGGCCTGCGGCTCCAAGGCCAGGATTATCGCTCTGGAGCCCGCGTCTTCTCCGGTGCTCACCACCGGTAAAGGAGGACCGCACCGCGTGGAAGGCATTGCCGCCGGTTTCCGTCCGCCGCACCTGCAGGATGGGGATTTCGATGAAGCTCGGACCGTCGAAGAAAAGGAAGCGCGCCAGATGGCTCACCGCCTGGCGCGCCAAGAAGGCATCTTTGCCGGCACTTCCTCCGGCTTGAACGTGGTCGCGGCCCTGCAACTCGCTCGCGAACTGGGTCCGGGAAAGACAGTAGCCACAGTAGCTGTGGACTCCGGCTTCAAATATCTGGCCGGCGACCTGTTCCAAAGCTAGGTCATTCACAGATGAGGGGTGGAAACCTTGGAAGCAACGTCTCCCCAGTGGTCACATTCCACATCACGACTCATTGGTAGAGACATAACCTGTTACGTGTCTACCCAGGATCTTGAATTCGTCCTGCGCTAAGCTGCCCGCGGCGCGCCTCGTTGCTCTTCGCGTCTGGTCCGCAGGATGGAAAGCGCCGCCGTTCCCGCCACCCCGGCCAGTGCCAGGCTGGAAATTTTCTTCAGCGTGCCGCCTTTGCGCCAGCCGCCTCTGATTCGCTCCGGCTTCCGCGCTTCGTATAGGTTGCCTTCGCTCTCCTCCGCCGCTTTCTTCTCGAAGTGCCGCTTCTCGGTCATGCGCCGGATCACTTTGTCGTACTGCTTCGGCGTAAGGGCGTGCGCCAACGACATAAAATATCCATGCGTGCCCACCAGCACCTCCGGCCGGGGATTCTCCACCAGGCTCACAATCTCGCTCGCCACCTTGCGCGCGTCACTCACCGAACCGAGAGGCCGAATCGCTTTCCCGGTGTAGTTGGCCGCATGCTGAAAAAACGGCGTGTCGGTGGAAGCGGGGAAGATGGTGCAAATCTTGATCTCGGTACCCACGTATTCCTGGCGGAGCGCGTCGCCCAGCCCGCGCACGCCATGTTTCGAGATGTCATACGCGCTGCTGTAGGGAATGCCGCCCAGCGCCACCTGCGACGAGACGTTGATCAGCACCCCTCTTCGTTGCCTCTCGAACTGCCGCAAGGCCGCGCGCGCACCGTAAATGCAGCCAAACAGATTCGTTTCCAGGAGCTGCTGGAGGTCCTCCATAGGGGAGTCCAGGAAGCGTGCGTACAAACCCACTCCCGCATTGTTCACCCAGACGTCAATGGCTCTGAAATTGTCCTCTGCCTGCCGCGCCAGCTCTTGGACCTCTTCTTCCACGCTGACGTCCGTGGGCACTGCCAGCGCCCGCGCACCCAGTTCCTCGCACTCCTCAGCCGCATCCTTCAGCGCCCGTTTGTTGCGCGCCGCCAGCACCACCGTTGCGCCCTGCCTGGCAAATTCATGGGCCGTAGCCCTCCCAATCCCGCTCGATGCCCCCGTAATCACCACCACTGCGTCGCGCACTGATACCGGCATGATTCTCCTCCACCTGAACTGTTTGGATTGGATAGCATCCACCACGCCGCAGTTGGCCGGGGATTTCTACAGACACACCAGCCGCTTGGCTGTCCGCTCAACTCACTGCTTCGGCCCCGGCGCTTCCTCCAGCACGTACACCCGGGCCGGATTTCCCGCTTGGATATTGTTCTTTTGGAGGCATTCTTTGATCCGTCGCCGCAATTCGCGGCTCACGGCATACTGCCGCCCTGGGAGTGTCTTCACCAACAGCAGGTAGTCCACTTCCCCGCTGGCTACCCGCTCAATTCCCGGCACCTGAGGGTCGGCAACAATGTCGTCGCTGAAGGCAGGATCGTTGCGCACCTCCTGTCCCACTTCGTTCAGCAACTTTACTACCCGGTCGCTGTCCTCGTTGTAGGCCACGGAAACGTGCAGCGCCACCTGCGCCCAGTCGCGCGTCAGGTTGGAAACAATCTTGATTTCGCTGTTGGGCACAATGTGCAGCGTACCGTCATCGTCGCGCAGCGTGGTGTTGCGCATGGTCATGGCTTCCACCGTGCCCTTCACGCCCGCCACCCGCACCACGTCGCCTACGGCGTACTGGTTCTCCAGCAGGATGAAGAAGCCATTGATCACATCGTGCACCAGCGTCTGCGCGCCGAAGCCGATGGCCAGCCCCGCCACTCCCGCGCTGGCCAGCAGCGGCCCCATGTTCACGCCCAGCACCGGCAGAATCTGCATCAGCGCCAGGAAGATGATGACGAACGTGCCCACGCTGCCGATGACGCCGGCGGCGGTACGCAACTGCTGTGCCCGCGCTCCGCTTTCGTGCCGGCTGAAGGCCAGCAGCCGCTTGATGACCACCTTCATCAGCCGGATAAGTACGAAGGCGATGATTACAATGACCAGCAGCTTGGGGACGTCCACCCTTAAAAATTCCAGGGCGTCTACCCGCCAGCGCTCCAGCACCGAGCTCAGATTCTGGCTTTGCAGGGGCTCAATAAACATGGGCAATTCGGGGCGGCAGATCACTTGCCCCGCATCGAGTGCGGATTATAACAAGCCAGCCGCGCCTCACGTCTCGCTGTCCTGCCGCCGGCAACGCAGTGGTAAATTTAATGGGTTTTGCATGGCATTCCCTGCGAGGTTCCTGTGTCCAGGCTGCTGACCTTGGTTATGTTCGCTTCCCTGCTCTTTGTCGGCTGGGCGGTTCCCGCTCACTCCCAAACCGCGGACGAACCTTCTGCTCCTCCCATCGGCGGACAGTACCCGCCCTACAGCCGCGACATCGGCCGCCCCGGTTCGCGCGAACCCAACGAGATAGAACAAAAGATGGAGCACGACCGCGAAAAAAAACTCAACCAGCAGCGCCAGGCCGAACTCAAGCGCGACACCGATAAGCTGTTTCAGCTCGCCACCCAGCTCAAGCAGGCGGTGGACAAGTCCAACGAGAACACGCTCTCCCTCGATGTCATCAAGAAAGCCGGCGAAATCGAAAAGCTGGCCAAAAGCGTTCGCGAAAAAATGCGCGGCCAGAACTGACCCACGGATTCCTCGGCTTGTCATCCTCAGTTCGGATGCGGCATACAAGCCTAATTCCGAACGAAGGACCTGCTTTTGTTTCGCTGCAGATCGGAAGCAGGCGCCCTGCGCTCACAATGCTATCCAGCGAGTGGTTGCGCACGATCCCTGGCTGTGCTTGGCACTGCGGTTGTTTTCTTGTATTTTATGCAAATCAGTTGCAACTGGTGAAAAGGTCCTATGCCCCTCCCTCAAACCGAAGCTCCCGGACGACTGGTGGCGGAACTGCTCTCTCGCGGCGTGCGCATGACTCATCAACGCCGCACAATTCTGGGCGTCATCGAAACCGCCAGCCAGCATTTGGACGCTGCTCAGATTCTGCGCCGCGCCCGCAAGTTCGATGCCGGCATTGACCGCGTCACCGTCTATCGCACCATTCGCCTGCTTAAACGGCATGGCCTGGTGGACGAATTGGACCTGCTCCACCTGGAGGGCGAACAACACTATTACGAACGAAGGCCCCAGCGCGACCACCTGCACATGGCCTGTGTGCGCTGCGGCAAGATCCTGGAATTCGAGAGTGATCTTTTCGAGCGCCTTAAAGGTCAGATCCAGCGCGACTGCCAGTTTCACATTCTGGTAACGCGGGTGGAAATCGGCGGCTATTGCGCGCAGTGCCGCAGCAACTCCTCGAACCTGCGCCAAGCTTGAACTGCCCGTTGCAGATGGTTGCATTCCGATTGCAACACAAAATGTGCAGCCCATCTTGACCTCGCCTCCCCTCGCCCCTAAATTCAGAGTAGAAGCTAGATGCAACTCAGTTGCAATAAAGCTTTGCATGCAAACTGCCATGTCCTATATCTGCCGGCTCTTGCTCCCCCTGCTGCTGCTTATGCCCGCCCTTGCGCAGGAAGACGCTCCCTACTTCGTCACCTATGATCACCATCTGGAAGAGCCCGGTAACCTCGAGCTGGAAATGAACAGTACCACCGGCGTGCCACGCAGTGGCCAACGGGCTTACTTCGCGCCCTTCGCAGAGATCCAATATGGGGTTAATCGCTGGTGGACTTCGGAACTGTACGTGGAAGGTCAGTCCACTGCCGGCGACAGCGCTGTCTTCACCGGCTGGCGCCTGGAAAGCCGGTTTCGGCCCTTCGCCGGCGAGCACGCCATCAACCCGGTTTTCTATCTGGAGTACGAAAACATCAACGAGGCCAGTCGCATTCAGAAGGAAATAGTCGGTAAGGCGCCGCTCGATTTCCAGTCCAACTCCGAGCTCAGCCAGGCGCATGCCCACGAACTGGAGGCCAAGCTGATCCTCTCCAGCAACATCCGCCACTGGAACATCGCTGAGAACCTGATCATGGAACGCAATCTCTCCGAGAGCGAAGGTTTTGAGTTCGGCTATGCCTTCGCCACTTCGCGCCGCTTGACGCAGAAAGTGTCCCCTCGTCCCTGCCGCTTCTGCCGGGAAAATATGGTGGCTGGCCTGGAGTTCTACGGCGGGCTGGGCAGCAGCCAATCATTTGGCCTGCAGCAGACCGCGCACTATGCCGCTCCCGTCCTCGCCTGGGCCCTCACCGACCACTCTACGGTCGGCTTCTCTCCCGCCATCGGCCTCACTCGCTACAGCAATCCGGTATTGCTGCGCGTGGGCTACAGTTACGAAATCCGGGGCTTTCGTAATAAACTACTGAGGCTGTTTCGGAGCCACTGAGGATGGGACCAAAATTACTGATCATCATCGCGCTTGCCGTTGCCAGCCTGGTCTGCCTGGGAATTGCGCAGACCGACAATCCGCCCGCTAAGAAGTGGGAAGCGCCGGCCGACGCCGCCGCCAAGCCCAACCCCGAGGCCAAGAACCCGGATGCGCCTGCCCTCGGTCGCAAGCTCTACATGCGCACCTGCGTTGGCTGCCATGAAGAAGACGGTAGCGGCAAGGACACCGGCGCCGCCAACCTGCGCTCAGCCGAAGTCCAGGCGCAAACTGACGGCGCCCTGTTCTGGAAAGTCAGCAATGGGAATACTGCCGCCGGCATGCCTTCCTTCGCTTCCCTGCCCGAAACCGACCGCTGGGATGTGGTTACCTTTCTGCGCACCTTGAAGGATTCCGGCGGAAACAGCACTGAGGGTTCCGGAGAAGACAAGAAGGATTCGCCCCAGGGTCACACGCCGAAGCGCCGCTAGCTGTAACCTTTTGCCCGGCTGCCACTCGGTACTTGTGAGGAGACCATGGCAACGTTCGCGCTGCTGCAACAGGCCAAAGCGGAGTGCTGGAGCGACGAAGAAGTGGTGGCGCGCGTCCTGGCGGGCGAAACGGCGCTGTTTGAGATCATCATGCGCCGCTACAATCAGCGCCTCTACCGTGTTGCCCACAGCATTCTGCGCAATGATGCCGAAGCCGAGGACGTCATGCAGGACGCCTATGTCCGCGCCTACCAGCACTTGCGGCAGTTTGAAGGCCGAGCCAAGTTTTCCACCTGGCTCACTCGCATTGCTGTCCACGAGGCCCTGGCTCGCGCTCACCGCCGCAGCCGCACTCAGGAGCTGGATGCTGAACCCTTTGGAGGCTACATGAACCCGCTGCCTGCGACCACGCCCGATCCCGAACAGCAGGTCTCCGACCGCGAACTCGTGGCGCTCCTGCAGGATGCCGTACTCGCCCTTCCCGACAACTACCGCTCCGTCCTCATGATGCGCGATATCGAAGAGATGAGCACCCTCGACACCGCCCAGGCTCTGGACCTGACCGAGGAAAACGTCAAGGTGCGTCTCCACCGCGCTCGCGCTCTGCTCCGCCGCGAGCTCTTTGCCCGCGCTGGCGCTCAGCGTGGCCGGGCCTTCCCCTTCATGGGCGCGCGCTGCGACCGCATGGTCGAAACCGTGATGCATCGCATCACCGAGCTGCTGGCCCATTCGGCAGAAAAGTAAGCCTCCATCTCAAGTTTTGGCTGTCCCGCTCAGGCGCTTCACGCTATACTTCCCGCGCTGCAACGTGGACTGCAACCTGGGCCACTCGCTGTAAACATTCCTCCCCGAGAAAGAAGCTTATGAACCTGCGCACGTTTTTTGTGTCGTCGCTGGCGGTCTGCGCCTTGATTTCCTTGGCGAACGCCAGGAAGCCCTCTGCCGCCACCTCCCAGGGCTCTCCTTATCTGTTCGTGTGGGCTGGCGACGAAGCCCGGAAATCCAGCGACTTTCTTACCGTCATTGACGCCCGGCCTTCATCGCCCAGCTACGGCCGAATTGTCCGCACCCTGCCCGTGGGCATTACCGGTTCTATGCCCCATCACTCCGAATACGAGTTCCCGCAGGGCAATCTGCTCTTTGCCAATGGCTGGGTGGCCGGGCATACCTTCATTTTCGATTTAAGCCAGCCCCTGCAGCCGCGCATCGCCGCCCAGTTCCAGGACCGTGCCGGCTACAGTTTCCCGCATAGCTTTGTTCGCCTGCCCAATGGCAACGTGCTTGCCACTTTTCAGTCCCATGATGGCGCGTTGGCGGCCGATGGCGGCCTGGTTGAACTGCGCAATGATGGCTCGGTGGTACGCTCGTCTTCAGCTCTCGACCCGGCGGTGAATAAGGACCTCATCTGGCCTTACAGCATGGCAGTTGTGCCCCAACTCGACCGCATCGTCACTAGCAGTTCGCCTATGGGCTGGCCCGACTGGGGCACGCCTCCCCCAGGCTCGTGGACAGTCAAGAAGATGAATGACCAAGTTACGTCGCAAGTGCAGGTGTGGCAGCTTTCCAACCTGCATTTACTCAAAACCGTTTCTCTTCCCCCAGACTCTGGCAAACACCAGCAAATGCCAGCCGAACCCCGGCTGCTGCCTGACGGCTCCATTTACGTGAGCACCTTCTCCTGCGGCCTGTATCGCTTGAAAGATGTGACTGGCCAGCAGCCCTCCGCGGAGATGGTCTATACCTTCCCTGGCGGCGATAGCCCCCACACCGTCTGTTCGGTCCCGGTGGTCGTGGGCCATTACTGGATTCAGACCGTCGCCGCGCTGCCGGGCTTAATCGCTCTCGATATCAGCCATCCCGAGAAGCCGGTGGAAGTATCGCGCCTGGTTTTTGATTCACATTTCCCCATGCCCCACTGGTTGGCCGCCGACCGCAAGAGTGATCGCCTGGTGGTCACCGGCGATATGGAAAGCTGGGTGCTCGTAGCGCGTTTCGATCCTGAAAAAGGCACGCTCAGCCTTGACCAGAGCTTCCGCGAGCCCGGCGCAACCCTGCCCGGCATCAGCTTCGACCGCCAGCAGTGGCCCCACGGCAAGGCCGGCCGGGCCCTGGTACACGGTGCCCTTTTCGGACCGCAATAAACCGCCGATCCTCCTCGCCCTGGGGCAACCGGACGTAGCGCCGGCATCTTGCCGGCTGTCGCGAGGGCGTCTCGCCCTCGCTGTTCACCCAGCGGATATTTTTAGTTTACTGTCATTGAGGGAGCGCGACCGAGACTGCGAAAGCCCGCCCTGAGCTTGCCGAAGGGGAGCGCGACCGAAGGACCTCTGCATTTGGGAAGTTGCTGAGCAAAGGCGTTCTCTCAGCGCATGCTTCACTGCGAAATCCGCTGCTTCGGCCCTGCCGAAGCAGCCCTGGGACCAATAAAAAGGGGGGACTCGATGTCCCCCCCCGGGCCAGTCTCGAATCCTTACCGTGAAGCCGCTTTGGGCATGTCAGCTTCCACCGGCATGGCCGCTGCCGGCGTCCCGGCAGCCGCCACCTTGATGCGCATTCCATAAAACGAACGGTAGACGAAGATCAATGAGATCACGAAGAAAATAGCAGCCAAAATCCGACTCAGCCCCGGCCCCGTTTCGTAGGTCAACCGCACCGCCAGTTCCACTGCCAACAGCCCGAACAGCGTCGTGAACTTAATCACCGGGTTGAGCGCTACCGACGAAGTGTCCTTGAACGGATCGCCCACCGTGTCGCCCACCACCGTGGCGGCGTGCAGCTCAGTCCCCTTCTGCTTCAGCTCCACTTCCACAATCTTCTTGGCGTTGTCCCAGGCGCCGCCGGCATTGGCCATGAAAATCGCCTGGTAGAGACCAAA
>DATFDP010000232.1:0-4784 GCA_035252015.1 Terriglobales bacterium | reverse complement strand
CTCGATGGGCACCTGGATGCTATCGACCTTCATCAATTCCCCCAGGCGCCGCGCAATCTGGTCGCGTCCCGCCAGCTTGCCGAGAATGGAACGCGAATAGGCATTCTGAGCATTAATCCAGGCGCGTGTCTCAGGGCTGTTCTGGGCCTCCAGCCAGCGGTAGGGATCGTGAATGGAGACGCCGTGCAGGAGGTCTACCACGTCATTGCGGCGGGTGGGAGGCGGGCCGGACTGCTGCGCGGACAGCGGCAGAATGTAAAGAGCAAAGGCGGCAAGCAAGCACAGGCGGCGTTTCATGGTGACCTCAGGAGAAGCGCGATTCTGGGTCGTCGCTTGTTGATTTGTCAACTTCGCTTCACGTAAGGCACACGCCTATCGGCTTACAATTGGTGTTTCGCATTGGGGAGAGAGAAATGGAGACAATCAAGCGATCGCTGGGCAGAGGCGGACCGGAAGTCGCGGCTATCGGCCTGGGTTGCATGGTGCTCTCGGGCAGTTACGGACCGGTGGAGGAGAAAGAATCCCTTGCCACACTCGACCGGGCGCTGGAGCTGGGCTGCAATTTCTGGGACACCGCCGACGTTTACGGCCGTGGACACAATGAGGAACTGGTGGGCCGCACTTTGAAAGGCCGGCGCAAACGCGTGGTGCTCGCAACCAAGTGCGGATTCGTGTGGACAGGCGCCAAGGACGAAGCCGGCATTGACGGCAGCCCGCAACACATTGGCGCCGCCTGCGATGCCAGCCTGAGGCGCCTGGATGTGGAGGTGATTGACCTCTACTACCTGCACCGGCTCGACCCCAATGTGCCCATCGAGGAGTCGGTGGGCGCTATGGCGGATCTGGTGCGCAGCGGCAAGGTTCGCTACATCGGGTTGTCGGAGGTCTCCGCCAAAACCCTGCGGCGGGCGGCCAAAGTGCATCCCATCGCCGCACTGCAATCTGAGTACTCCCTCTGGACACGCGACCCGGAAGGTCCCATATTCCAGGCCTGCCGCGAACTGGGCGTCTGCTTTGTGGCGTTCAGCCCGGTAGGACGCGGATTTCTGGCGGGCGCAATCAGCCAGCCGCAGTTCGCGGCCAGCGATTTCCGGCGCAATGTGCCACGGCTGGTTGGTGAGAACTTTCAACGTAACCTGCGGCTGGTGGAAGAAATTCGCCGCCTGGCGGCGGAAAAGCGGTGTACTCCAGCGCAACTGGCTTTGGCCTGGGTGATTAGCCAGGATGATTTCATCTTTGCCATCCCGGGGACCCGACGTCGCGATCACCTGGAGGAAAACTGGCGCGCGCAGCAGGTGCGGCTGACGCCAGCCGAGCTGGCGCGGATTCGCGAAGACCTGCCGGAGTCAGCAATTGCAGGCGAGCGCTACACTCCCGAGGTCATGGCGCGGGTGGACCGCTCGTGAACCTCGCATGGTAAGTTGATGGCATGAGCATTTCGGCCCTGCGGATCCTTATTCCAGTCCTGTTCCTGGTTACGCTGTATCTGTCGCAACGGTACTGGTTGCGCAACGCCCGGCGGGCAATTGCCGGAGTGCGGCAGCCGCGCTGGCGCGCTGTGGTGCGCACGCTATGGAACGCAGCCGGCGTTCTTCTGCTCTTTGCGGTTGTGGAACGTTTCGCGGCCTTCGGCAGGGGTGGCTGGCCTACGCCCCGAATTTCAAGCTGGTCCTCTGAATTCCTGGCGCTGTGGTTCACGTGGTCTATCTTCGGCTACCTCGCTATTTGCCTGGTGCACGGGATTGATCGGCTGTGGGTTACGGGCGCATCTCTGCTGCGAACCCGTGCAACAGTGGCCGAGGTCAGCGATGCTCTGCCCGACCCGCAGCGCCGCTACTTCCTTCGCGCCGCCACCTACGCTGCCGGGGCGCTGCCGCTGGCAGGAGCGCTCTACGGTTTTGCCTTCGAGCGTTTCGATTTTGAAGTATTCCGTGTGGATGTGCCCATTGCGGGCCTCCCGCCTGGGCTCGATGGATTGCGCATCCTGCAACTTAGCGACATTCACGCCAGCAACTACATGCCCATCACTCAGGTGAGGCGCATCGTAAACAAAGCGCAACAGCAGACCAGCGATTTGATCGTGATTACCGGCGACCTGCTCACCGGGCGCGGCGATCCGCTGGCTGCCTGCGTGGCGGAGTTAGGCCGACTCCGCGCGCCGCTCGGCGTGTGGGGCTGTAACGGGAACCATGAAATCTACACCGACACCGAGGATGAGGCTGCGCTGCTCTTTCGCCGGCACGGCATGACCATGCTGCGCCAGGAGAACGCACAACTGGCTTGGAGAGGGGCGAAATTCAACCTGATTGGCGTGGACTATCAGCGGCAGCACTGGTTCCGGAGCCAAAGCCCTCCCATGCTGGAAGGCGTGGAAGGGTTGGTGCGCCACGATATGCCCAACATCCTGCTTTCCCATAATCCTAACGCCTTTCTTCGTGCCCGCGAGCTCGGCATTGACCTGATGCTGGCCGGGCACACCCACGGGGGGCAGGTGCAGGTGGAAATTCTGGACCACCGCATCAGCCCGGCGCGCTTTATCACGAAGTACATTGCCGGTCTTTATCAGCGTGCCATGACCGGCGATGCCGCACCTGCCTTCGGCAAGCGCTATGCTTCCGTGTATGTGAGCCGCGGCCTGGGAACCATTGGCACACCGCTGCGCCTGGGCGTGCCGCCGGAAATCACATTGCTCACGCTGCGCAGAGCGGGGTGACCATGTAGCGATAAAAAAGCTTTATCAATACGCGTAACGCGGCCATACTGTCCTGGACGCACATGGAACTGGACCAGGTTGAAACCTTTCTGGCAGTGGCGACGTTTGGCGGCTTTCATCGGGCCGCGGAAGCGTTGCGCGTGACTCAGCCGGCAGTGAGCGCGCGCATAAAGGCGCTGGAGCAGTCGCTGGGTGTGCCGTTGTTCGAGCGCGGCGGGCCGGAGCTGGTGCTTTCTCCCGCCGGACGCGCTCTGCGCCCGCACGCCGAGCAACTGCTGCGCGCCGCCGCCCTGGCGCGGCAGGCAGTTCACGAATTGCGCCCATTGACCGGAGGCGCGCTGCAGGTTGCTGCTGGCCTCTCCATTTGCCAGTATTTCCTGCCCGACGTGCTCAAGCGCTTCCAGGAAGCACACTCCAAGATCATGGTGACGGTTCGCTCCGGCCATTCCAAGGAAGTGCTGGAACTGGTGCTGAGCGGAGAAGCCGAAATCGGCATCGCCCGCTCGCTGCATCACCCGGAACTGGAAACTCTGAGTCTGCGCGAGGATCCGCTGCTGCTGATTCGCCGCACGGTGCAGAAACCCAAGCTGCCGCGGCGTGCCCGCCTGGAGGAGGTGGCCACCTGGCCGCTGATTTTCTACGACCGCAATTCCAGCGACTGGATGCTGAGCCACGGAATGTTCCGCCGCTCCGGCCTGGTGCCCAACGTCGTGCTGGAAGTGGAGGCAATCGAAACGGCAAAGAAGATGGTGGAGCGGGGGCTGGGATTAGCCTTTCTGCCTCACCTCGCCGTAGCCCGCGAACTGCGCCGCGGCACGCTGATGGCGGTCGAGATTGTGGATGTTGAGCCTGAGCAACGCAGCATTGATGCTTTCCATTCCCGGCACCGCCCTCTCAGCCAAGCCGCCGTTGCTTTCTTAAACCTGGTACGCAATGCGGCCGGCAAGGGCGCGTATGCGGCAGGATAAGGTGACTTTATTTACCTGACCGTGTGGGTGCCGCTGCCGTGGCTGCTGCGGAGCTTTCTAACCCATTTGTGAATTCAACTCTATCCCCAGTGCGCTGTCGGGCTGTTTGTTGTGGCGCGAACTCCAGAGGAAGCACTTAACCAGGCGTTTCCCTGAGGGAAACCGGTCATCCTGAACTTGCCGCTTGGTACAATACTGCCCTTGCCGAAAACAACCCTGAACCTGCTAATGAAAATAATGACAGCCGCTTTTCCTTGCCGCCATGTCGTGGCCGCACTCCTGGTCTGTTTTGTTGCCATCGTGTCCTTGGCCACCACTGGCCAAGCTCAGCAGCCGGCAGCGTCTTCTGCCGGCGCTCGCACTGAGCAGGAGAGGCAGGAATATCGCAAGGCGATGGAAACCGCCGACCAGAAAATTGCTGCCGAGGTCACCGCCCACTCTGAGCTGATGAAGAACCTGGAATACTTGACCACGCAAATCGGTCCCCGCCTGACCGGCTCACCGCAAATGCAGGCGGCCAGCCAATGGACACTGCAGCGCTTCCGCGAGTACGCCATTGATGCCCACCTGGAGACCACGCAGATCGCGCACTCCTGGGCCCGCGGCCGGGATACAGCGGAGATTCTTACTCCCATCAGCCGCGCTGTTCCCATCCGCTCGTTCGGCTGGGGCAAAGCCACACCCGGCGCGGTCAGCGGAACGGTCAAGGTGGTCGAGGTGAAGGTCTTGGCCGATTTCGACAAATACAAGGGCCAACTTAAAGGTATGGTGGTGCTCGCGGGCAAGCCTGACACGCTGCGGCCAGAAAACGAGGAAGCCGATAACGCCTATGACGCGGTGATTTCGCCGCCGCGCGGACTGCCCCAGCCGCGCATGTCGTTTCGCGAACGCCTTCAGCTTTTAAAGCTGATAGCCGCCGAGCAACCCGCTGTGCTCCTGATGGACAGCGGAAAATGGGACAACCTGTTCAATATGGGCGGCGGTTACAACAAGTACCAGCCCTCGGAAGTGCCCATCGCCTTCATCAGCCATGAAGACTACGACCTGATCTACCGCCTGCAGGAGGCCGGTCCGGTCAGCATGAAGGTGAGCCTGAATGGCTC
>DATFDP010000231.1:0-2604 GCA_035252015.1 Terriglobales bacterium | reverse complement strand
GTGCTGGGTACCCCGCGCCTCGACGTGCTCCAGGCCCTCAAAGAGCTGAAGGGCGAGGGGTGGAAGATTGTGATCCACACTACCCGCAGTGAACAGGAGATTAGCGATTATCTCAAACAGCACGGTGTTCCTTGCGACGAGATCAATCGCAACTCCGACTACAAGAACAACGGCCCGAAACCCGTCGCCGACGTCTACTGGGACGACCGCGCGATTTGCTATTCCGGCGACGCCACCAAGGATTTGCAGGTGATTCGCGCGTTTAAAACGTATAGCGGCCGCGACTAGCGGGTTGGGTTGGTTTCCCCGTGAAACGAAAGCATTTGCGGCGAAGTGTGCAAGGCTTTGCAGCGCCGCCTGGCTTTTTCCGCAGGATGGTTACTAACGTGATGATAATAAAGGGAATGTATGCCGGCGGACAGCTTGAGGGTGGCTCGTTAATTGCAACTATCTGGTTAGATTTAGTCAAAGGTTACCGGAGAAACAATGCACGGTAAGAGCTTTTCCTGGTTGACGCTTTTATTCCTGCTTCTTGGGTGTTTGGTGCTGGTGCCGGGGGCCCTGGCAGAATCCACGATTCACGTGGGCCCGGGTGGAACCAGCGGGTGTGCTCTAGGCGGTTGCTATCTTTATCACGGGGAGACCAATGGCTTTCAAAATCACATTGATCTCTTCCAGGCCTCGGCTGGCGCTCCCGCCCTCGACAGTCCGGTTTGGTTAATTTTCGCTGTTCCTAACGATAACGGTCATTCCTTAAATGCTGGCAATTTAACCGCGGCATTCCTGAATCAAGCTCCGGGCTATGCTCCCATTCCCATCAGCTTCGGCTTCATGGGGTTTGAAGGCCTGATGGGTCCCGGACAGAACGTTTACGATTTCCTGGGCAAGAGCGTTAACAACTCCAACAGCTTTACGAATTACGCAGCCTGGGACCTCGCGGTGAACGGGATCACCGCCACGAACTTCGGCATTTACGTGTACACCTTGGACACGAACGGTTTCAGTGGCAAGGATTTCTTGAACATGGACATCCAAGGAATTCCACTGGGAACCTTCGCCGTCGGCTGGGGCCAGGCGACTACCATCGACAAGCATGGTCACCGGCACGTGAAACAGTACGGCACCCCGTTTACCGAGGCAGGCTTGGAAACGAACCATCAGCCCGAGGTTCCAGAACCGACCAGCCTCATCCTGCTCGGTTCAGGATTGGTTGGTGTCGGCACGATGGTGCGTCGCAAACTGAATCGCTAACAGCTTCAGCACTTCAAATTGAGAGGGGAGCTTCCGGCTCCCCTCTCATTGTTTCCGCTCCCCGCCGAAGTAGTTCGACAGTACGAATCGCTAACTCCTGACTACTGACTCCTGACTACCGACTCCCGACTACTAACGTTGGTTCTTGAAAGATTGAAGTGCACTGCCGGCGTAATGATCAACGACAGCACCATGGAGATCAGGATTCCGCCGATCACGGCGATGGCAAGGGGTTGCAGCATCTGGGAGCCGGCCCCCAAGGCGAAAGCCAGCGGCAGCATTCCCGCAACGGTGGCGAGGGCAGTCATGACAATCGGGCGGAGGCGGCGGCGGGCGGCCTGCATCATGGCTTCCTCGGCCGACATTCCAAGCTGGCGGAATTTGTGTTCCGCGTCAATCAGGAGAATGCCGTTTTTGGCCACGATGCCCACCACCATGATCATGCCCATGAAAGACGAGATATTGAAGGTGGTCCGGGTGATCAACAAAGCAATAAAGACGCCCGAAGTAGAGAGAAGTGCTGAGGACAGGATGGCGACAGGCGCGGAAAAACTGCGGAACTCAAACAGCAGGACGACAAACACAAGCACGACGGCGAGCAGAAGAACAACGACGAGGGCGCGAAACGATTGTTGTTGCTCCTGGTAAGTGCCGCCATATTCGACCCGAATGGATGAGGGAATGTGAAGTCCGGCCATCGTCTTTTGCACCGCCGACACACCGCTCTTGAGGTCGCGGCCCTCGAGCCGCGCCGTCACCGCAACATCACGTTGCAGGTTCTCACGCCGAATTTCGGTCTGGCCGGGGAGTTCGCTGACTGTTGCCACTGATCCGAGCGTTGCAGTCTTGCCCGTGGCGCTGTTGATCACGGTATCGCGCATGGCTTCAAGGGTGATGCGGTTGCGATCGGGATACCGGACCCGCAGAGTGTACGCGCGATCGTTGGAAATGACCGGAGTGGGCGCGGGCTCGCCTTCCAGGATGGCGGCCGCGTCCGTAGCCACCTCTTCCGGCGTAAATCCGGCCCGAGCCGCAACCGCCGGATCCACTTGGAACATCACGGCAGGGTTGCTGATGGTGTTTTCAATGCCATCCAGAATGTCCACGACGCCGGGGATTTTGTGGATGGCGTCGGCGACCTTGGGCGCCCATTGGTTGAGCAACTGCGGATCCGGCGAAAAAAGCTTCACCTGGATCGGCTCGGGAGCGTTAGTCAGGTCGCCGATCATGTCCTGCAACACCTGAATGAACTCGACATTAAGGGCAGGTTCCTGGCGGGTCACCTGTGCGCGCACGTCCGCCATGATGTCTTCGATATCGCGGTGGCGGTGCGGCTTTAATTTCACCGAAATG
>DATFDP010000230.1:0-18027 GCA_035252015.1 Terriglobales bacterium | reverse complement strand
CCTTCAGGTTGGATAGTAACTGTAAGTAAGCTGCTGCAGGATTCAAGAGCCAGGCCGCAAGGCCTGGCTTTTTTATTTCCGGAAGTAAACAAAAATGTCCGAAAGGGAAGAACACAAAATTAACTACGGAAGACGCAAGGTCCCCTTCTGGGTGTGCAGGCGTCAAGATTTGGCGGGATTCTGCCTTTGTGCCGACTCCTGGTACAACTTCGCCAAGTCGCTGCGCTTCAGCAGAGTGTCGCTGTGGGACTCCTTAGCGACACCATCAAGGATGCGGCGCGCTTCGGCGTAATGATGCGCCGCCTCGGCCGCGGAGCCGCCCAGGCGCAAGGCCTCGCCCAGCAGGTAGTGGCTCTTGGCCAGCGAGACTTGCAGCCCCAGCTTCTCGCTGTTGGCTAAAGCGCGTTGCAGCACCTCCTGCGCGCGTGGGTATTCCTTAGCGGCGATGAGCGCCTGTCCCAGGTAGACGGAGCACTCCACCGACAAGTGCTTCAGGCCGGCCCGGTCGGCATCATCGGCCAGCGACTGCAGGGAGCTGAACTCTTCCCGGGTACGCCCCTGCATGACTGCCACCTTGGCGAGGTTGAACTTGGTGACCAGCGTCTGCTCCCGGTCCTTATTGCGCGAGGTGATCTTTGAAGCCTGGTCGAACCAGGAGCGCGCTCCGGTGAAATCGCCGCTATAAAAAACCCGGTCGCCCTCAAAATTCAGAATCTGCGCGATAAGCGGATCATTTTTGACCTCACGCGCGGTGCGCAGGGCTTCGTCCAGGTTCTTCTGCGCATCAGTTCCACGTCCGACCAGCGTCAGCGTGTTGCCGTAGCTGGCCTGAATCTGGGGCAGCCAGACTCCGCTTTCATTCACTTCGCGCCAGCTCTTCAGCGCATCCTGCTGCGCATTCAGGGCGGCGCCGTAACGGCCCTGATATTGAAAAACCTTGCCCAGGCCATAGGAGGCAAACGCCACCCCGCGCTTGTCGCCGGCTTTGCGCCACAGGTCGAGCGCCTTCAGGAAATCATCCGTGGCCTGGTCGTATTGCCCCATGCGGGTGTAGGTATCGCCAATGTTGTAGAAACTGTCGGCGATAAATGCCGGAGAGCCGATTTTCTGGCGCAAATCCAGCGCCTGCTGAAAATAGGTCATGGCATTGGCATAGTCGGCTTCGTCCAGGTAGGTCCATCCAATGTTGTTGAGGCAGTTGGCTTCGTTCTGCCGATCGCCGGCTTCATGCAGCAAACCCAGCCCTTCCTTGCTCAGCGCCAGGGCCTCGTCATATTTACCCAGGCTCTCTTTGAAGAGTCCCAAATCGGTCAGGCTGCGGCCCAGCCCCATTTTGTCTCCGATCTCGCGCCGCAGGCTGACGGCTTCCTCGTAACTCTTGAGCGCGGCATCGGCTTTGCCGATATCCTGCTGCACACCCGCCATCCAGTTCAGAGTTTCCGCAACTCCGCCCTTGTCGCCGAGGCGGCGCTTAATCTCCAGAGCTTGTTGAAAGCTATTCAGCGCATCCTCGCGTTTGTTCATGTACGCGTAAGCATTGCCGAAAGCATCCAGGATCGAGGCTCGCTCTTCCTGATTGTCGAGTTGCACCGCCAGGGTGAGAGCGCTATTCAGGTGGGCAATGCTGCCCTCGGGATTGTTCCCCCGGATTTCCACCCACCCCATGTGGAGGAGCGCGTCGGGGTTGTTTTTGTCGCTGGCCAGCAACTTCTGATAGTAGGCACCCGCTTTATCCAGCGTGCCAAAGTCCTCATACAAGCGCGCCAAGGTGTACTGAATGTCGGGATCGTCGGGCAGAATCTTGGCCAATTTTTCGTAGGATTCAATGGCTTTGCCGTAATCCTTAGTGGCCTGGGCATTTTCGGCCTGAATTAGAAGCTTTTCCTGCGGGGTAGCGTTATCGCTTAAGTCCAGAGCCTTGCGGGCGGCGTCCTGGCCCTTATCGCCATAGCCAAGGGCGGCGTAGGTCTTTCCCAGTTCGGCGAAAGCCAAGGCAAACTTGGGATCCTGCGTAGTGGCCGCTTCAAACTGTTTAACGGCTTCCAGATACTTCCCCTGCCGCGAAAGCTGCATACCCTGGCCGTAATCACCCAAAGCCTGCACTGACTGGGTAGAGGGATGAAGCGAGGTGGCCTGGATTTCCTTGATGGTGTCGGAGGAAAGAGCCAGCTTCTTCTGCACCGCCTGCGCCAGCTGTTCCATCGCTTTAGGCAAATCTTTTTCGCTGGCCGCGTCCGTCTGCAGGGGGAACGCGGTCTGGTGTTTCAAGTCCTGCAGGGTGGCTGTGATGCGAATCTGGCCGCCCAAACGTACATACCGCCCGGAAAGCAGGCGGTCGGCGCTGGTGAATTCCGCCACCCGCCGCAGGGTGTCGGGATCGAACGTGGCTTCCGGGCCGAGGCGCAGATCATGCAAAATCTGGTCAATGCGGTCGGAGGGAACGGTGCGCAAATAGGCCGACTGGCCCATATCGCTGCGCAGCATGTCGGCAAGGGTGGGACCGTACCAATCAATGGAAGAGTCACTCGTCCCATTTCGGAACGGCAGTATGGCCAGCGAAGCAACAGGACCAGACGGCCCCTTCGCCGAGGGCCCGAACAGCTTTCCCCGCAGCAGGAAGGCGGTTATAGCCAAAACAATCACCACCGCTGCCACGCTGATCCACACCCACGGAATGTCCTGTCCCCAAGGCTGCACTGACGGCAGGCGAATGGAGGCGGCGGCGCTCTTGCCCTGCCAAGCCTCCAGGTCGGTAAGTAGTTCCTTGGCGGTGGCGTAGCGCAGCTTAGGGTCGCGCTCCAGGCACTTAGCGACAATATTGCTCAGCACCCGCGGCATCTGACTGTCCAGCTGGGAGATGGGCACGGCCCGTTCCTGCGTGCGCTTGAGCAGGCTGGCCAGGGCGGTGTCCGCCTTGTAAGGCACCTGGCCGGTCAGCAGTTCGTAAAAAATGAGACCGAGGGTGAAGAGGTCGGAACGCTGGTCCAATTCCTGCCCCAGGCCCTGCTCCGGCGACATGTATTCCATGGTGCCGATCAGGGCGCCGGTCTGGGTCATGCCGTCGCTTTCCAGGGAGCGGGCCAGACCGAAATCCATCACCACGATGCGTCCCTGGGCGTCGCGCATGATGTTCTGCGGTTTCAGGTCGCGGTGGATAACTCCTTCCGTATGTGCGGTATCGAGGGCAAGACACACCTGGCGGATGATTTCCGCGGCTTCTTCGGGCGAGAACTTCTTGTGCTCCAGCAACAGCGAGCGCAAGTCCTTGCCCTCGATGAACTCCATGGTGATGAACTTGATGCCATCAGCCTCGCCCAGATCGAAAATGCGCACCACATTGCGATGGGTGACCTGGCGGGCGAGGATAAGTTCCTGCTTAAAGCGCTGAATAATGGCGGGGTTACGGGCCAGGTCGGGGCGAATGACCTTGAGCGCCACCAGGCGGTCGAGTTCGCGGTCGCGGGCTTTGTAAACCGCGCCCATGCCGCCTTCGCCTAGAGCCTGCAGGATTTCGTAGCGCCCCCCAAGGATCGTGCCCGGTTGCAGGCCTTCAGCGCTCCAAGCGCCAAGCGAGGACGAAACCCCTGCGCCGGTCTGGCCCGCGCCGCTGCTAGCCGACGATGGCACCATGGTGGGCGAATCCGAACTGTTGCTTTCCGGCACCATGGTGGGCGACTCGGACGAGGACGGCGGGGGCGTCAGGGTTTGCGCAGCCGGGTGGCGGGGCCGGTTCGGAGGCGAGTTCTCCGGCACCAGGGTTGGGCTCTCCGAAGGGTCAGGAAGTTTGTCCATGTGAGCCGGCTTGGCGCGGGAAACCGCAGTTTCAGCGTCTAAATGCCGCCCCTTGGCGGCCTAGTATATACCGCCATTTACATGAAATTGCTTCTATAAATTGGAGAAAATACGCTGTTTCGGAGAGCTTGGGTAGCGGTGAAAACCTCTGAGGCCCCTGGGTTACACCTCTTCCGGGCAACTTCCCTGCGGAAGTTGGGGTTTCTATGGAGCAGGTCTGATCGCAATTTTGTGCACCTCGATATACTGCCGTAACATTCATGTATAAATTGCTCAAGGAAATGGATTCGTGAAGCTATCTCAACTCCTGGGATTCCTGGCATTATTGCTGACTGTGTTTGCCGCCGGGTGCAAATCGGCGGGAACGATTGCGGCCAACCCGCAATTTCGGGTGATGAACGCCGCGGTGGAGCAGCCGAGTCTGACCTTCCTGCTCACCACCACCACGGTCGCTTCCAGTCTAGCCTATCCAACGGCGACGGCTTACACGGAGCAGACCCCGGGTGGCTATACCTTGCACGTGGAACCGGGGGGCACCACCGCAACCCTGATCAACCAGCCGGTAGTGTTTCAACCAGCCACCTCCTACACCTTCATCGCTGCCGAAGCCGGTTTTGCCTCACCTTCCCTGGCGCCCATTTTGCTGACCGACGACAACACCGCGCCGAGCACTGGACAGATGAAGCTGCGTGTGGTCAATGCCTCGCCGGACGTGGGAAATCTGGATGTATACGTGGTTTCGCCGGGAAAGAATCTTCAGGGCGTGAGCCCGACCGTCAGCAATCTGGGATTTCAATCGGCCAGCAGTTACCAGAGCCTGGCGCCTGGAAACTATGAAATTTACTTCACGGCGGCCAATCAGAAAACCGTTTTGATTGACAGCGGCGCACAGATCTTTCGTGCCGGGCAGATTCGGACAGTGGTAGCGTTAGACACCACCGGCGGATATACCAGCATCGTTCTTTCCGATATGAACTGAGAGTCGGGAAAAGAAGCCCCGCGACTGCATTGTAAAAAACCGACTAGCACGCGAACCGCGTTCGCTGGCGAAGGCCTCAAAACAACTTCCCTGGCAATTGTCCGGGTCGGTTACGGGCAAACACCTTAGTGGATCTGTCGTAAACGGCGTACAACACGATTTCTCGAAATTGAGCGATTCCGCCGATTGGGGCGCGCCCTGCGCCCTGTTATGGTCTTGTCCACCTGTTAGTCACATTTTGACCCCGGCCATTGGACTGCTGACCGGACCTGCTGTAAGCCGCTTCATAAATTCCACTCAGAGAGGTAGTGCTTTTGAAAACAGTATTCATACTGGCAGCGTGGTTGTTGTTGGCAGTTTCACCCAGCCTAGCAAGCGGCGGGCTCATTCCGGTGCCACCTTCCGGGGCCAAATACTTCAATAACATTGACCAGATGTCGGGCTGGATTGCGTGTTCGGTGTGCGCCCAATCCGGCGCCGCCGCTTCCTACTGGTACAAGCAATGGGTAGGCAGGCCGTCACTGGACGGGCACAGCATGGAGACCTACATCAAGGGACGGTACGGCACCTGGGGCGACGATCTGTTTGTGAGGAAGTTCGGCGACCAGACCTGGGCGCGGCACATTGAGTTTTCCATGAATTTTCTGTGGAATGCTCCAAAAACGAAACAGGCCAACGGGGCCTATGTAGTGCAGGCGATTGAGTTCGATGCCCGCATGCTGATTGGCAATTTCAAATACCTGTTCGGCACGCAGTGCAACTACGGCCATGGCACCTGGGATATCTGGAGCAACACCAGACGCTACTGGCAGCACACTTCCATTCCCTGCCAGAAGTGGGGCCCGAATACCTGGCATAAGGTGACCTGGTACTTGACTATTGACAACACTCACAAGTATCTCCATTACGCCGCCCTGCGCGTCGATGGTAAGGATTACAACGTGGATAGGTGGGTAGCAGCTGGAGCGGTGCCCTACAACAAGGAGTTCCTGATTCAGTTTGAGCAGGACACCGACTACAACGGAGATCCCTGGTATTTGTGGGCGGATAAGATCCAGGCTGTACTCTGGTAAAGACGAGTAGCAATTACGTCCTCGGACTAAGCCCATCCCTTCAAAGTCGCACGAAGGGTGGGCACCCTCCATTTGAGGCGTAACAATTTACGTCTGCCGATTTGCGTGATTGTTCGATATGAGCTCGGGTAGAGACGTTGCATGCTGCAACGTCTCACCCGCTCCTGCTGCCCTGTTTACGAACAGGAGACATTCCGGCTCACGCCGCCATCTTTTCCGGCGCCTTCCCTGACAAATCAGCGTGGCAATAAGGGCAGAGGCGTGCGGCCGCCATCACGATGCCTGAACAGGTGGGGCAGCGACGGTGACCGGCGGGAATCAGATCGGCTGCCGAGGGCAACGTGCCAACAATAAAAAACCCCAACAGCGGCGTGAACACAAGCGAGAACAGGTACCAGAGGCCGGCGCTGTGCCCTCTCCTGTCCGCGAACTCAGCGACCAAGCCGCAGAGGAATATCCAGATGATGGCAAGTCCAATGGCAAGCAGGAGCGAAGTCATGGGACACCCCCGGCGAACGCGCCTGTCCCGCGCCCACCAAATCAAATTTCATAATCGTCCGGGACAGCACTTTATCCAATGATGTTCATCACGGGGAGCTGTGATATGTGGGCAAGGCGGGCAAGTGCAAGGTCGGTTCGGCGAGTGGCCAGCGGAAAGTTCGCGTCGCGAAACGGCCGGCGAGGACAGGGAAAGGATCATGAGCGACCGGCCGTCCGCGAAGGGCATCCCGCAGCCGGCGAACCAGACGCCTGTAGTAATCTCAGCTGCGAAGCTGCGAGTGACATTCAAACACGAAATGGAAAAGGCAACAGTAAAGAGTTGTAAAGGTTTGTAAAGGTTATGCGCATCAGAAGACAGAACATGCTCATGGCCAAAATGGAGGGTTGGCCAGAAATTCCACCCCAGGGTCCGGGACCTGCAAAGAGTTTGCTGATCGGCGCCCGACTACAATGGCAGAGGGGAGAAAAGCCGGGGCTGGATTGCTGTGCGCGAATATTACCAGCGAATTACAGACATGCTGGACCTGGACAGGCTGGGCGAGCGCCTGCCCGGACCGCCATCTCAAGGTTTTTTTGCGCGGCACGGAAAGCGAATCAGGCGGGCCCTGCTTTGGGGCCCTTTGCTCCTGGCTGGCTTGGCCGCAGTTCTATTTGCCGTCGATTATGCGGTGCTTCGCTATCGCCTGGCCGCCGGAACCGGTGCATTAGGCCAGGTTACCGTACGGCCGTATTACGCCTTGCGCCTGAAAAGCGGCAAGACCGAGTTTCTTTTCCAGGACCCGCGGCCGGAAACCTGTGTCAACTCCCTGCTCCCGCACCTTGGCGCAAGTCCGTGCTGGTATTTGCGTCAACATCCGGAGAAGCGCACACAGATTTGAATATTGGCCAATTTTCGGGCACGACTACTCGGCTCGCGTTGCTGCTTGCGGCCGGCCACCACGTGCTGCACGCTCCAGAAATTGAACGACTGCTATGGTATCGAAATAAAACATCTGGGCACGAGTGAGCTTCCCATCGCGCAAGCGATAAAGCCCTAGCACTTCGCCCTGGAACCGCTCCCCTGTGGGGCTTAGCCTTCGTTGAGTCCAATGGACCACCACCTCGGTGTCGCTGGCTGCGATCACCCGCGGATCGAGCCGCTGTTCGGAGTCCGTAGGCTACAGGGGCGCCCAGGTTTCATCCCAACTCGGTCCGCAGCTGGTCAGGGTGCCAACTTGCCGACCATAAGGAAGGGACTTCGGCCAGTGGAATTCCACGTCTGGCGTGCACAATTCGAGCATGCGCTTTTGATCCCGGTGCTCTACCGCTGCAAATACTCTTAGTATCGTCTGAATGTTGCTATCAGGACTGCTCATCACTCCTCCTTGCCCACATAGATTCGTGCAGCGTGGCAAAGGTCCATCTATCAGGTTTGCGCGCCATTGCTTCCCGAAAGGTGGCCCGGTTTGCGAGAATAGACAGAAGCAATGATCCAGCTATCCTCAGCGGGGAAACGCTTCGGCGGAAAAATCCTGTTTGAAGAACTCAACTGGCTGATCACGCCGCACGACCGCGTGGGTCTGGTGGGGGCCAATGGCACGGGCAAAACCACTCTGCTCAAAGTTCTGGCCGGGTTGGAAAGCCTGGACTATGGCTCCATGACGGTAATGAAGGGCACCACCGCCGGCTACCTGCCGCAGGATGGGCTGAGCCTCTCCGGAAGAAGCGTGTTCCAGGAGTGCATGTCGGTGTTTGATGAAGTGCGCGACATGGAACGCGAGATGGAGTCGCTGACCGAGCGCATGGCGGAGGTGGATCACACCAGCGCCGAATATGAGCAGATAGCCGACCGCTTCCATCAACTGCAAGGCCAGTTTGCGGCCCACGATGGCTATGCCCTGGAAGCACAGGTAGGCACGGTGCTCACCGGCCTGGGTTTCCGCAAACAAGACTGGAGCCGGCATACGGAGGAGTTCAGCGGCGGCTGGCAGATGCGTATAGCTATGGCCAAGCTGCTGCTGCAAAAGCCCAATATGCTGCTGCTGGACGAACCCACCAATCACCTCGACCTGGAAGCGCGCAACTGGCTGGAAGAATACCTGGCGGAGTATCCGCACGCTTATGTTGTCATCTCGCACGACCGCTATTTTTTGGACGTGACTGTGAGCAAGACCGCTGACATCTGGAACCGGCGGGTTACATTTTACACCGGCAATTATGAGCAATTCCTGAAACAGAAGACCGAGCGCAAGGAGCAACTGCAGGCTGCCTATCGCAACCAGCGCGAACGCATTGAGCAGGTGGAGGCGTTCATCAATCGGTTCCGCTACCAGGCCACCAAGGCCAAGCAGGTACAGAGCCGCGTCAAAGAACTGGAACGCATGGAGCGCATCGAGATTCCGCCCGAGGAGAAGACTATCCATTTCTCCTTTCCCCAGCCCAAAGCCAGCGGCCGTATGGTGGCGGAGCTCAAGGATGTAGCCAAGAGCTACGGCGACAACCGGGTGTTCCGCTCCATCAGTTTCGTAATTGAGCGCGGCGACCGGGTAGCGCTGGTGGGGGTTAATGGCGCGGGAAAATCCACGCTTATCAAGCTGCTGGCGGAAATTGAGCCGGTGACCCGGGGCGAGCTACGACTGGGCCACAATGCCGAGGCGGACTACTTTGCGCAGGACCAGTACAAAGAACTGGACCCCGAGGCGCGCATGCTCGACGACTTGTGGAACCTGGCGCCCACGCACACGCAAACCCAGTTGCGCAGTTTGCTTGGTGCGTTCCTGTTTTCCGAGGACGACGTATTCAAGCGGCTGGGCGTGCTCTCCGGCGGGGAGCGCAACCGCTACGCCCTGGCTCGCATGCTGCTGCGGCCCTCGAACTTCCTGCTGCTGGACGAGCCTACCAACCACCTCGACATGCGGGCCAAGGATATGCTGCTGGAGGCTCTGGAGCAGTTCACCGGCACGGTGGTGTTCGTCTCCCACGATCGCTACTTCATAGACAAGCTGGCGACGCGGGTTTTCGAGATCGGCGAAGGCGAGGTGCGCGTTTTTCCAGGGAACTACGAAGATTATTTATGGCGCAAGCAGAACCGGGGCGAGCCATCACCGTCCGAACAACCGGCCGCGGCCGCTTCCCCGCCAGGCGGCAATGGCAGCCAGCCGCCGTCGCCCAAGCAGAAGAAAATCAATCCCATAAAGCTGCGGGAGATGGAGCAGCACCGCGAGCAACTGGAGCAAGACATTGCCGGCGCTGAGCACGATATTGCCGCCTGCGAGCAAGCCCTGCAGGTGTTTGTGAGCGCCGAAGAAAGCCAGCGCCAAAGCAGCTTGCTGGAACAGCGGCGGCGTGAGTTGGCGGAAATGATGGCGGAGTGGGAAGAAGTATCGCAGGCGCTGGAAGCGGCGAGGTAAAAAAGGTCTTCAGGCTTCAAGTGACAACTTAGCCTATTGAACGGTTTCGCTGCTGGAACCCGTGCCGTTGACGTCCCTGCCTCCGGAGCTCTGGGCAACGATGGCGCCGACGATATCGTTGGGACGGCGAGACTGGTCATAGATTTCACTCACGCCGTTATTGATGGCAGATTGGAAGGTAATCACATCCGGTTCACCGGGAGTGAGCACGGCGACGAAGGCGCGGGGAAACACCAAGTGCAAGACTCCGGCCAAGGGCCACCCGTCGCCGCCTTCGCCCAGGCGGGAAGACACAACCGCCAGATCGAAGTAGTGCTGTGTGGTTGCAAGAAGAGCCGTGGGCACATCGCGAGCCACGATGACCACATAGCCTTTGCTGGTGAGGGCCGCCTGAAAAGCGGTAAGCGCTTCCAGGTCGGAGGCGACGACCAGCGCGGTCTTGGGCGGAGTTGAGGTCCTGGCGGTCATTTCCAGGCCCTCAGATCGCGTCGGTGGAGAAGCATGCGGTTGAGGGCAGGCACCAACTCCTTAAGATCGACGGGCTTAGTGGCGAGATAATCCACGCGAAGTTCCAGGGCCTTGCGGGAATTGTCGGAGCTGGCATAGCCAGTGCAAATCACCACCACTGGCCTGGGGCTCAAGTCCCCGGCAGCACGGGCTACGTCCAGGCCGATATCGGGCTGCTCCATGTTCAGGTCAGTGATGATGGCGTCGTATCTGCCGCCGTTCTGCAGCAGGTGCAAGGCTTCGGAGCAGCTATGGGCGGCCGCCACTTTATAACCCTCCTGCTCAAAAACCATCTGCAGAGTGCGAGCGACGCTGACTTCGTCGTCTACAATCAGGAGTGAGGGTTTACGCGGCATTTAGGCGACAGCAGGCCAAGTAATTAAGGTAATTGTACACCAGAGCTGGAAAGGCATCGCCCTAGGTTTCAGGCGAGAGTCTGCTCCAGGCTGACGGCGCGCCGAGTGACCAGTCGGTGCAGCGCTGTCTTGATTTCTTCCAGGTCCACTGGCTTGAGCGCCAGATAATCAACATGCAAAGCCAGAGCGGCGCGAAGTTGCTCCAGGGTGGGGTAGCCGGTGTAGATGACCACCGCCGGCGGCGAATCGAGTTCCTTGGCCTGGCGTGCCAGTTCCAGGCCCAGGCCTACCCGCTCCATATTCAGATCAGCAATGATGGCGTCGTAGCGATGGGCCAGCATGCGTTCCCGGGCTTCGGCATAAGTACGCGCAGTCTCTACCTGGTAGCCTTGTTGGCGCAGGATGGCGCTGAAGGTAAACAGTATGCCGGGCTCATCTTCCGCCAGCAGGACCCATGGACGTTTGCTTTGAGCAGAAGTCAAATGGCAGCTCCGGGGGATTGTTTGGGAAGATGTAGGAACCTCCCCAAGAGGTTGCGCAGACTTTCAGCGCGTGAGTCGCCGTGCGCCGCCCGGGCGTGCTCCTGCCGGGTTCAACTGTGGTGCTTGGGAGCCATAGAAACTGGGCCTTCTTCGGGCGGCAATCCTGCCAGCTCGCGCTTGCGGTTTTGCAACTCCCGCAACTGGCGAATGATGACGGCTTCCTCGGCCACGTACTCCTGCTCGGAGAGCTGGCCTTCTTCCAGTTTGAGCTGCAGTTCGAGCAGACGTTCCTTCAATGGTGTGTCGTCCGTGTACTCCTGCTCCGCCACACGCTGCAAGGTGCGCAGGATAAATTTGAACCCGGTTATGGGCGAAAGCAGCAAGTCGTCAATAAACAGCATAGATTTTCGTATTTGAACCCTCAAGAAGCGGTGCCGCGCTCCAGTTTCAAGCGTATGTTCACGAAATTATACGGCGGCCATGGTCCAGTGTACTTAAAGTTAAGCAATTCTCCGTAGTACTTCGCAATTTTATTAACCGCGGCGTCGAAATCGCGCTCGCGGTCGCGTTCCACAAGGAAAGCTGCGTTCATGATCATCTTATCGCCGATCGGCTTGTTGTCGCGGGAAGCCACGCATACTCCGCGCAGGGCTTCGTAGATGTCGCGCACATACTGCGCTGAACGCTCGGATAGCGCCTTATCAATCATCCGGCCCAGCTGCATGCGGGCAAAATAAGTGGACTGCAGGTGCTTGCGGGTAATCTCCTGGTGAAAGCGGCGGATCTCCTCGTCGGCGTCCTTCAACTCCTCGATGATGCGATCGCGGTCCCAGTTCACCTTAAGCCCGAACTCCAGCTTACCCTCCATTTGCTTGAGAACGTCCTTGAGGGACACATAAATGCTGCGCAAGACCTCGCGGATATCGTCGTCGGTGCGGAAAACCGTGCCAAAACTCATGGGGATGATGGTGTGAGTTTTCATGACGGTTTCGATGACGTGCTCATGGGCGAGAGCGTTTTCCCGGGTGGGATCGAAGATATACACGGAAGTCTTGCTGACGATGGCGGCGATGTCCTGAAAGTTGACGGTATAGACGGGCTCGCCGGCGCCGCCGATGCCCATTTTGCCGAAGGACAGCGGCTGCTTGGCTTCGATGATGCCGTAAACGTAGCGGCCGCCTTCGGCGGAAGCAGGCTCGGGAGGAACGGGAAACTCGGTGATCCGCACGTGAACATCTTCGGCCGCGCTTTTGTCTGCTTTAGCAGCTCTCTTGGGGGCTTTAGTTGCGGTTCGCCTTTGCCTGTTTTCCATGCGAATTCCTCAAGATGGTTTTCAAAGTCTGCAAGAATCCATCAATCTCGATGGGCTTGAAAAATACGGTGATGCCCGCCTGCTCGGCCCGTTCTGTTGTCTCCCGGTTAGCATACCCGGTCAGCAGAACACAAGGTACTTTGGGGTCGCGCTTATGAACTCGGTCAAACACTTCAAAACCGGTATGGTTCTGCTCCAGGGATAGATCGCAGAGGACCAGGTCAAAGCTCCTTTTGGCCAGGATGGCTCCCGCGTCATGCGAGGAGAGTGCGCAGAAAACTTCGTAGCCCTGGTCCTCGAGCATAAGGCGATAGGTAAGAAGCACGGAGGCTTCATCTTCCACCACCAGAACCTGGGGCTTTTTAACTTTCGGCATAGCAACCTGGAGCTAACGAACAATGGGAAACGAGAGCTTGAATACTGTACCTTTGCCCTGGCGGCTGCGCACCCGAATTCCGCCGCTGTGATTCTCCACTATCCCCTTGACGATCCAGAGCCCCAGGCCCGTGCCTTTTTCGCCCTTGGTGCTGACAAAAGGCTCGAAGACCGACTGCAACATATCAGCAGGAATGCCGCAACCAGTATCGGCCAGGAGTATATTGACCGAACCATGCACGCCATCGGTAGCGCGCACGTGCCGGGTACGGACGGCGAGCCGCCCACCTTTGGCCATGCTGTCGCGTGCATTTACGACCAGGTTGGACAGCACTTGCCGAAACTGATCGGCGGAACCCACGATGGGTGGCAGGTTGCCCAGCTCTTTTTCGACGCTGATGCTGGCGGTGGAGAGCTGGCGGGCAAACAGGGTCAGGGTGTCCTCGACCACGCTGTTGAGGTCGAAAGGCCCAACCTGATCAGTGTTGCGATAAAGGCCGAGCATCTGGCGCACGATGCGGGTAACGCGCTCCGTTTCGCTCTTTAGAATGTCATATACCGGCTGGGCGGGCGGCTTGAGCTTGCCGGGCAGCAGGTAGATGGCGTTTTTTATAGCTTCAAGCGGATTGTTGATTTCATGCGCGATGGTGCCGGCCAGGCGGCCGGTGGCCGCGAACTTCTCCACTTCCAGCATGCGCCGCTCAAGCTGCAGTTGCTCCAGCTTCTTCCAGGCTGTCAGGTCGCGCAGCACGGTAACGGTGTAGGCCACCTGCCCGCGGGCATCATAGATTTTTCCGGAACGCGCCGCATATTCGATCTCGCTGTTGGAAGCGGGATTGTGCAGCCGCAGCGGCCGGTTCTGGTTGTCGGCGAAGGAGAAGGTGAAGGCGGTAAGATAGGCGTCCAGGCGTGCCTGGTTGCGCACCACCGCCGGGTGGCGGGCGGCATCGCCCATGCCAAACAATTCTTGAGCCAGGGGATCGAGCAGCACCATCTTAGCCGCGCCGTCGGCCACCACGATAGGATCGCCCACGTTCTCGATCACCAGGTTGAGGCGATCGCGGTCCTGGCGAACTACCTCTTCGGCATCACGCAACTTCTGCAGGTTGGAGCGGACTTCCTGGTCGGCGCGCCGCAGGTCGGTGACATCGCGCATTACCGTCACCATGCCGCTGCGAACGCCGTCACTGCTGAAGGTGGGAGCGCATACCGCTTCGAACAGCACCTCCTCGCCTTCCATCACATCCACCAGTGTCAGATCGCGGTGGCTCTCAACACCGCTCACCGCCATGGAAGATAGCGCCGCTGAGAAATAGAGATTGTTCAGTTCCACGGCGCGGGCGCCGCCTTCCGTGACCCCCTCCGGCATCTTGAAGAACCGCTCCGCCGCCTTATTCAGCATGATGACGCGGTGGTGACTGTCGGTAAGGATGACCGGATCAGCCATGCTCTGCATGACGGTGTGCATTTGCGAGATGGTGACGTCCATGTCGCGCATGCGGTTGTAGTAGTGCTCGACCTTGAACAAGCGGGCGAGATAGCGGTTGGCGGTTTCGATCAGTTTGTGCAGCTGGCGCAACTCTCCTTCCGGGGCATTGCGGCCAATCTGCACCACCACCATGGCGGCATAGGCGCGCATGCCGCAGGAGGCGCAAACCTGCTCCTGCAGTTGCAGCTTATGCGGGGAGCGAAAGTTCTGCACCGCCAGGCACTCCCGCCTGCGCTCGCGTTCCGCCTCCCAGCATTGATTGCGATTGCGGTAGAGCAGGGGGTGGCAGTAAAGCGGCTCTTTCTCTCCGCCAGAAGGAGCCAAGATGGCCGGCTTCAGCGCGTGCAGGGCGGAAACGAGAGGATTTTCACCCGCCCACAGCTGGCTATGAAATCTCTGCAGCTGGTTAGACTGGTATTTAAGAGCCGCCACAGGCCGCACCGCGCCGGTTTCAAAATCCACTCCCAGCACCAGCGCCCGCTGAAACCCCACAGCTATGATTTCCTCCAGCAAGATGGGGAAAATTTCTTCCGAGCGCTCCGCGGAGAGGAGGCGAAGGGCGGTGGAGTCGCGTATCGATTTGCGTCTTTCGACAAAGCTCCCGGGGTCCGGGAGCTGTTTGCGCAGAAGAGGCGTGGCCATGGGGTCCGGTTCCCGGTATGGACTGCGTCTAACGGCGCACTCCTGTTCGCGGCACGCGGGCGACGCGGCGGGTAGTCTCCACCACCTCCTCCGGCGCTTCCGCCAATTGCGGGCGGGACACCAATCCCGTCAGACCGACCGCATCCGCGTACTTCAGGTAAGTGTCAATTGAAGCCACTACCACGCGCGCTTCCACGGTGATCAGGTCAATGCCCACCAGGGAAATGCGCACCCAGGCGTCAATGACAATACCTTTGTCCAGTACCCGGTCGAGGACGTCAATCAGACTTGAACCGCCAGATACCCGCTCTACTGCCATGAAGAAGTCCCCCTAAACCCCGTTTAACGCGCACGCTTGGCTGTGCGCCGCGCACGGGGAGGATTAGCTGCCCCTGGAGCCGCACGTGGTACCCGGGGCAACGCGCGCGCAGTCGCCGGTTCCGTCAGGTGCGGATCGTATTTCCACCAGTTCAAGCCAATTTGCTCGGCCTTGTCAACGGAACAAACCAGCAGCCGGATGCGAATCGTGAGCAATTCCACGTTCGCCAGCGAAACGCGGATATCGCCGGCGATGACCAGTCCCTTGTCGAGGACGCGGTCGAGGATATCGATCAGATTCGTGGTTCCGGAGACAGTTGGCACACGTTCCATAGGATGGATTGCCGCGAGTACCTTGCACCCCAGCAGTTACACCTGGCGGTGGCTCGAAACCCGCATCCTAAAGCGGCTCTTGTCCACTGTCAAATGTCGCGAGGCGACACTTTAAAGCGTGAGTAATCTGCAATGGGAAACCAAAGTACCGGCTGGAATGTTCCTTCGCCAACACCCAAGCTGCTTCGGCCCAGCACACGAAGTATAAACTTAGATTCAGCACTGCGGTTCGATGTTGCCTGTTAGCTTTCATTTTTCCAGCAGGTTGCCCAGGGGACCCAGGTCCAAATTAAGGTCGGCCAGGGTCAAGCCAAAGTGTCCTGCCAGCTCTTGAATCTTGGCCTCCAGCGTCATGAGGGCAGCCCCCATGTTTTCTATCTCTGCGTCGCTGAGGGAGCCCCCTTCCATGCGGCGGATAGCCTGGCGTTCCAGCAGCCTTCGCAGCAACTCGATGAGGCTCAGGACCAGGCGGGCCAGTCCCTGCTCGATATTTTCGGGGGAACAGTCAATCCGTTGCGCTCCGCCGTCGGCGCCGCTCTCGTCGAGGCGCCTTTTCAGGCTGGAGACGGCAGCTTCGATTTCGCCGGGTGAAATCTGCCGGGGCTTGTTCATTAAAAATCCTTAACCTCGACGAATTCCGCTGGCGGCCAGGGACCGCTCAGCCGCGTTCCGGGCAGGTTATGGCTGAGCGCCCGAGCTGCCTTCTGGAAGCTGCTGATGGAATCACGGTGCAACAACGCGTAGCAGCGCAGTCCCCCTTCTGTCTGCTGCTCCCGCCATTTGACCGTCCAGGGGCGGGTGGCTTGATTAAACCGTTCGGCCGTTGCCTTCAGTTCTGCTGCCTTGATCCGTCGCTTTTGCAGGTACTCACGCCCAGACGAAACCGCAGGTTCGCTCCCTGTGGTCTGAGCCGTGCCAATGTTGATTTCCATCTGCACCATGTGGCGCAGTCGCGACAGGGCCTCTATATATTGCGACGCGTGTTCTTGAAGATGGTGCCGCAACTCTTCCCGATTACCCAGCATGGTGGGGAAACGAAACGAGATAACCGTCGTCTGGCGGAACAAACCCTGGAGCACCTGGTGGAAGGCCAAAGCAGATTCGACTGCGGGAATAGCGGCAATCTGCTCCCGGTTTTCGAAGTGAGAAAAACAACAGCGCAGTCCGGCCTCCTGCAATTCTTCCACCCTGGCGCCAGCCACCCCGGTAGTGGGCATCTGTACCGCCGGCGACGCATCTGTCATGCAGTAGACCAACAAAGGCATGGCTAACGGCGCCCTGCACGCTCAGACAGTTGTTCCAGGCGCATGTGCCGCAACGCTGTTTCTACCGAAGTGAGCACCACGTTAAGCCCCACATAAACCAAGTCCACACCCGCCAGGGAAATCACCAGGCTGCCGTGAATGACCACTCCGGCGTTAAGGACGTGGTCGAGGATATCGAGCAGGGAGACATCATCCTGTCCAGCCAGCCCCGCCAGCAAATTGTTATCGGCCATGGGCCAGGTTCCGTGCCCTCAGGCGCGGCCTGCCTCCTTCTCCTGGCTGCGAGAGACAAAAGAATATGGGGGCCAGGGACCGCTAAGTTCGATGCGCCGCTTCCCCTCCCATTCCTGCGAAAAGCGAGCCATGAGTTGTTGCAGCTTGGCGCGCTGCGACCGCTTCACCAGCAGTGAGCCCTGCCAATGCAGGCCGCGCTGGCCACGGCTCACCGCCCCTGTGCCTATGGCGGACTGCACCGCGATCCCCTCCAAAGCCTGCAGCAGCCGCTGCACTTCCCCGTCAGCGGTACGAGGTTCCTCGGAACGCAAAGCCGCCGCCTTGGCCTGCAGGTAATCGCGTCCCGATTTTGCCCGGGCTGTCGCCTGCGGCTGAGCCGACAAGCCGAATACCTTCACGCCCCACTCCTCGCACCCGCTGATCCGCTTCAGGTCACGGACCAAAAGCGCCTTGTTCTTCTCCACGTCAGCGCTTAGAGAAGCCGACGTGCGAAATACCGTTCCAAAGCGCGCCGGCAGAATGTCATGAGAGTTGGCTAAGGCGGCGACTACCTGCTGGTGGCGCACACTTACGTCGGCAAGCCACTCCAGGTTTTCCATGTTGCGCGCCAGGTTTTCGGCAAATTCCGTTTTGTGCACGCGGCTTATCCAGCACACCAGGCCAGCGCAGGACACCGCTTCCACTGCGGCGACGGCATCCACCCCGGTGATGCCAGGGGTGGCCCCCTCACCTTCCAGGGTGATTCCGTAGAGGTAGAGAACCCGATTGCTGTCGCGCGATTTCAAGCTGGTTGCCATAGTTCGGCGGTCAGGGTGCGCAGGCCGTGCTTGCCTGCGATGTCCCCAGCAAAGTTCTTCAGCACGTAAATTTCCGCAAAATCGCCGCGACGCCGCAAACCGGCCAGAGTCGCCAGCTGCCACTGCCGGCTCCGCCGGCAACGGCGGCAGTTACCCACATCGCCGGGAAAAAGGACGCGATTG
>DATFDP010000229.1:0-16077 GCA_035252015.1 Terriglobales bacterium | reverse complement strand
GATCGCTCGCGAGGACGATTCCTACGAAAAGGGCTCTCTGCCCATGCTGAAGGAAGCCGGCATGCCCTTCGTGGAGATGAACTACAACGACCTCTCCCGCGCCTACCCGCAGGTGAACTTTGACGGCGTGCGCTGGGCCATCTTTGAGCCCGAGAGTGGCGGCCTCATGGCCCGCGAAGCCTGCGCCGCCGTGCGCGATGCCTTCGTGGCAGAAGGCGGCAGCTATCTGCAGGCGTCAGTGGACCCGCCGGAGATTCGCGCCGGTGAACTGCAGGACCTCAGCGTCAACGACGGCAAGGGCAGGGTCGCGTCCAGCCGCTACGTATTCGCTTGCGGGCCTTGGCTGGGCAACATGTTCCCCGACGTGATCGGCGACAAGATTCGCCCCACCCGGCAGGAAGTTTTCTTCTTTGGCAGCGCCGCCGGCGACGTTCGCTTCAACCCGGGAAAAATGCCTATCTGGGTGGACCATGGCGAGCGCTTCTTCTACGGCTTTCCCGTGATCGAGCGGCGAGGCTTCAAGATCGCCGATGACACCCGCGGGCCGCTCTTCGATCCCACCAACGGCCAGCGCGTGGCCAGCGCCGAGGGACTGGCCAGCGCCCGTGAGCATCTTGGCCTGCGCTTTCCGATGCTGAAAAAGGCGCCGCTGCTGGAATCGCGCGTCTGCCAGTACGAAAATTCGCCCGATCAGAACTTCATCATGGACCGTCATCCGCGCGCCGCCAACCTCTGGCTGCTGGGCGGCGGCTCCGGCCACGGCTTCAAGCACGGCCCTGCGGTGGGCGAAATGGCGGCCGAGATGGTGATGACAGAAAAAATTCCCAACCCGCTCTTCGCCCTCTCCCGGTTCAAGTAGCCTTATAGCAAGGCGATGTTTCAAGAATAGAACTTATTCTTCCTGTCATCCGGAGCGGAGCCGATCGATTTGCCTGCAAATCGATCGGCGGAGTCGAAGGACCTTGTGTTGGCTCACGGCACCTGTAACGCGCATAGGTATTCTCTTTAGGAATTCTAACGTCTCACCACAATTAGAGGGGCATCAGCCTCGAAGCGGCTACTGCGATTGCCCGCCATTACAAGGCGGGTAGGCGTGTGCGAGCGGTTAAAGTCCCGCACTGTCGGCTGAATTCAGGCCATCCCAAAGCTGGCCGCGGCCGCCTCGGCGCTGGGATGGAGAGCAACAATATTATGGACGTTGGTGAGCTTCAGCACATCCTCCACAAGGCCCTGGGCCCCGGCCAGGCGCAGTTCGCCGCCGCTCTGTTTCAGCAGCCCGCATACCATCATGATGATGCCTACGCCGGTGCTGTCCACCCGGCTGACGTTGGTCAGGTCGAGCACGACTTTCTTCTCCTTGTCGCGCACCAGCGCGGTCCCCATCCACTCCAGATGTTGGGCATCATGCCCCAGGACGATTCTTCCTGCCAGTTCCAGAACAATCACGTCCGGTGGAATGCGTTTGGAGTGGATTTCCAGCATAGGCTTCCTTTCGTGCAGCACACCTACGAGGCGCACGAAGTTTGCCCTGTGGAGACTCGGAAGTCAATAGAACCTGACTCGGCTTGGGGCGAGGTGGCTGACCCTGACTCCCGACTACTGTATCTGAATTACATTCTCCGGCGACGCTGCCCTGATTTCCCCCAACCTCTCCGCTACTTTGCGTGCAAATTCATAGAGCGACTTGGCGTGTGGGCCCTCTTCGCCGGCTAGCACTGCCGGCAGGCCGGTATCGCCCGCCTTGCGGATTTCAGGATCCAGCTCAACCCGTCCGAGAAAAGGAATGTCGAACTGCTTGGCCGTCCTCTCCCCGCCCCCCTTTGAAAAGATGTCAATCTCTTCGTGGCAGTGCGGGCAAACAAAGTAGCTCATGTTCTCTACCAGGCCCACGATATCCACCTTCACCTGGCGAAACATTTCAATCGCCTTGCGCGCATCCTGCAGAGAAACATCCGAAGGTGTGGAAACCACGATGGCGCCTGTCAGCGGCACTGTCTGGATCAGCGACAGCGCCACATCCCCTGTGCCGGGAGGAAGATCCACTACCAGATAATCGAGCTGCCCCCACTCCACCTGTCCCAGAAACTGCCGCACGATGGAATGCAGCATGGGCCCGCGCCAGATCAGGGGCCGGTCGCCGGGATTGAGAAAACCCACCGAAATTACCTTAAGTCCATAGCGTTCCAGCGGCTCAATGCGGTTTTCGCCAATCACTCGCGGTGTGGCATTCGCGCCCAGCATGAGCGGAACGTTGGGACCATAAACATCCGCATCGAGCAGCCCGACTTTGTGCCCGAGTTTCGCCAATGCCACCGCCAGGTTCACCGCCAGCGTGGTTTTGCCTACGCCGCCTTTGCCCGAGCCCACGGCCACAATGGAATCTACTCCGGGAATCGGTTGCGGCCCGGGTGCCTGCTGTCCGGGACGAGGCGGCATGTGGGAACTCACGGAAGACCCTCCACTAGCGGCAAGTGCGGCACGTCAAAACTCGATTATACGCTGCTGTCACACTCCCTTGTGACGTCCACCCAAGATTCAAAGTGTCCCAGGTTCCAAGGTTTCGAAAGCAATGGCGATCGGGAAACCTTAAAACTGCTCCGAAAATCCTCGTTGCTCCCAGCCCTGCTGTCCTCCATAATATGAATCTCCCGCGCAAATCCATGCCCTCCGGTCGCAAAACCGCTGTTTCGTCTTCGCAACTGGGGTTATTCTCCGCCGCACCGGCTCCCGCTCCGGCTTTTGAATTGAATCCGCGCCAGCGCGAAGCCGTGGAGCACGTCTCCGGTCCTATGCTGGTGGTGGCGGGCGCCGGAACCGGCAAGACCACGGTGCTCACCCAGCGCCTCGGCCGCCTCATCCGCGACGGCCACGCCCGCCCCGGCGCAATCCTCGCCATCACCTACACCGACACCGCCGCCGACGAGCTCAAGCAGCGCCTCACCGATGAGTTGGGCCCAGGCGCGGCTTCCGGCCTGCAGGCCACCACCTTCCACGCTTTCTGCTACCGCATTCTCCAGGACTGCGGCAAAGCTTTTCGCGTAGTTGAGCCACACGACCTCTGGGTGTACCTGCGCCGCCGCCTGCCCGAATTGCAGCTCAAGTACTACACCCGGGCAGTGCGCCCGGCGCAATTCCTGGAAGCGCTGCTTGATTTCTTCGACAACTGCCACGACGAGCTCAAGTCCGCCGCCGACTATGAAAAGTATGCTCAGGAACTGGAAGCGGGCAAGCACGAACTGCCCCGCGTCACCCGCAGCAAAGATGCGGACAAGCTCTCCCGCGAAGACGTTCTGGCCCGCTGCCACGAAATTGCCCGCGTCTTCCGCAAAGTGGAAGATATGCTTGCCGCAGATAATCTCGGCACCTTTGCCCACATGATCCTGCGCGCCATGCAGGTGCTCAAATCCGAGCCGCAAATATTGGCCAAGGAGCAAGCCCGCGCCCGCTTTCTGTTGATTGACGAGTTCCAGGACTCCAACATCGCGCAAATTGAACTCGCCCAGCTGCTCGCCGGCAAAGATCGGAACATTTTCGCCGTGGGCGATCCCGACCAGGCCATTTACCGCTTTCGCGGCGCTTCCAGCGCGGCTTTCGAGGAATTTGCGGCCCGCTTTCCCGATACCAAATCCGTGGTACTCGATCGCAACCAGCGTTCTATTTCCGCAATTCTTAACTGCGCCGGGGCGGTGATTGCCCAAAACCCCTCCCCCGCCTGTCGCATTGGCAAGAAGCAGCGCTTCGAGCGCCAGCCGCTTTTGTCAGAGCGCGAGAACAACTCCAGGCGGGAAGGGAAGCCGCTGGCCCCAGAACCGGTGGCCCTGGTCATGGTAGGTGAAACCGGCGATGAAGCTGGTGATATTGCCGAGCAGGCTGGCCGAATTTTGCGCACACCGGCCATAACGGAAAGCAAAACCCGGCCGCGTTGCGCCGTTTTGTACCGCTCCCACGGGCATCGTAATGAAGTTGTGAAGGAACTGGCCGCCCGCCAGATTCCTTTCCGCGTGGAAGGCCTGAACGCGCTCGAAACCTGCCAGGTGCGCGACCTGCTTGCTTGCCTGCGCGCCCTGCTCGCGCCTCCAGATAACGAAGCGCTGTTCCGCTTGGCTGCGCTACCCATTTTCGGAGTGGATGGCGCCGCCATGCGCGAGGCTTTGCGTGCCGCCGGCAAGCAGCCGGAACTGGTCACCGTGCTCTCCCAGGTCGCTGGCGGCAAGGCGGTTCTGAAGACGCTGGAGAACGCGCGCGCCGAGGTGGCGGCCGCCGACTGGAAAGCGACAGCTGCGCTGGCCATTGTGACCAAACGCTTTGCCATTGCGCCTGCCCCTCCTGCCGTAGCCGCCTTTCGCGAGTTCGTGCAGAAGTGGAGCGAGAAGCCCATCACCACCAGCAAACGGCTGGAAGAGTTTTTGGAATACATGGAGTATTTCCCGCAGGCCGGCGGCACCGTGGCTTTCCAGCAGCCGCCCCAGGACCCGGTCAACACAGTGCAACTAATGACAGTGCACGCGGCCAAGGGCTTGGAGTTCGATCACGTCTTCGTGGTGCGCGCCAACAACAATTCGTTTCCTACCAACTACCGCGAAAAATTGTTCGAGATGCCGCCCGCCATGCGCGACCCGCGCTGCCTGGCTAAAGGCGACAGCTCCGAACTGCATCGCGAGGAAGAGCGCCGGCTTTTCTATGTGGCTATGACCAGGGCCCGCGATTCGCTGACCATCTACGCCAAGCCCACTAAAGGCAAGAACCCGCGGCCCACCGCCTTCGTGCGCGAGCTGATGGAGGCGCATGTTCCGGCGCCGAGCTGGCGCGTTCGCCAACCGGAACTGCGCCTGGCTGCTCAGGCCGCGGTGAATGGCGTTGCCGGCCTCGGCGCATGGCTGCTCTTGCCGCCTTCACAGCGCGCCCTGGCTGGACCGCTCAGCGCTAGCGCCATCGAGATGTACGAAACCTGTCCCCTGAAGTTCAAAATCTATAAGGACTGGAACATTCCGGGGGACATTTCCGCCGCTCTGCAGTTCGGCTCCGCCATGCACCTGGCCCTGGGCAACTACTTCGAAGCCATTCGCGCAGGCCGGCCGCGCACTTCCGAGCAACTGTTCGAAGTTTTCGAAAATGCGCTCGCCGACCTTCCCTTCGACGACCAGCACCAGCGCGAGCTTTACCTGAAGCTGGGCCGCGAGCAGCTGGCCGCCTTTTACGAAAGCACGGCCGCGGCTCCCCTCCCGCAGGTGCTTTCCACGGAAAAAACGTTTCAGTTCTCGGTACAGGGCATGCTGGTTAAAGGCCGGATTGACCGCCTCGACCGCATTGACGGCCAGCGCGTTGCGATTGTGGATTACAAGACCGGCACCCCCAAGACCGACATGGATGCCCGCCGCAGCCTGCAGCTTTCCATCTACGCATTGGCCGCGCGTGAACTGTGGGGCTACGTGCCCGAGCGCTTGGTTTTCTACAACCTGGAATCATCCGACGAAGTTTCCGCCTCGCGCGACGAAAAGGAACTGCGCGCGGCCCAGGAGCGCATCGCCGAGGTGGCGCGCAAAATGGCCGCCTGTCAATTCGAGCCCACGCCCGGCTTTCATTGCCGCTCCTGCCAGTTTCGTGCCATGTGTCCCGCCACCGAGGAGCAGTTGTATACGGTGGAAATGGCCGCCGCCTCCCAGAGTTAAAGTTCTCTTCTGTCCATCCCCAAAAAACTTCTGTCATCCCAACAACTTCTCTCAATTAGCTTGCGAATCCACCTGCGCAGTCGAGAGCCTGCCCCTGAGCTTGCTGAAGGGGACCCTGCGCTATCCGCACTGCAGCAGTGGCCTCAGGGAGTTCTAGCCGGTAGCCCCGCGGGCTGATCGGAATTTTAGCTGCCGCCGAACATTCCCAACCTTCTCCGCGCCCTCTGCCTTAATCTTTCCACAGACGTCTGCGATAATCGTTCCTTGGCCTCGTCTCCCAACTCGCTGCCCGAAATTCCTCCCCCCCAGGTTCCCTCGCCTCCAGGGCCGCCGGAGAATCCGCCTTGGACGGGCTGGGATGTTGTCCGTATTACGGTGGTAGGAATTTTTGTTATCGCTCTGTTCGGCATCGTCTCGCTCTGGGTCGCCTCCGCCAGCGGTCTGTTTCGCGGCATGTCACCGGCGCAGCTGGCGCGCAACCCGCTGCTCCTCATCCCCGCTCAGTTTGCCGCCTACATGGTGCTGGTGCTTTTCATGTACGCCGTGGTGCGCCGCGAGCGCGGCTACCGGTTTTTTCCCGCTGTGCGCTGGAATTGGCCGCAGGGTACCTGGATCGGCTTCGTCGCCTTGGGCGCCATCGTCGCCATTGGCGGCCAGATGCTCTCCGCCCTCTTGCCCATTCCCAAGTCCTTGCCCATAGACCAGTATTTTCACAGTCCAGCCGATGCCTGGATGATGGCCACCTTCGGCGTCACTGTGGCCCCCTTCGTCGAAGAACTATTCTTTCGCGGATTCCTCTACCCCGTACTGGCGCGCTGGCTGGGGGTCGGACTGGGCATCGTGCTCACCGCCATTCCTTTTGCCCTACTGCACTCTGCCCAACTGGGCAATGCCTGGGGACCTCTGGTCGTGCTGCTCGTGGTTGGCGTTGTGCTCACCGGGGTTCGTGCCATCACCAAATCGGTAGCTTCCAGCATGCTGGTGCACATCGGTTACAACCTGACCCTCTTCAGCCTGCTGTTCGTGGCCAGCGGCCACTTCCATCACTTGGAGAAAGTTAGCGGCTAAAGACACAGCAATAGACTTTCCGAAGTGTGAAACTCAGCCACACCGTAAAGCTTCCTCTCTCGATTGTCATCTTGAGCGCAGCGAAGAGCCTGTCCTGAGGCGTAGCCGAAGGGAGCTGCTTTTCTACCGAATTTTTACCCCTGTGGAATTACGGATCCGCCACCGTGCTCTCCTCCAGCAACTTCACTAGCGCGTGCAAGGTCTGATTCACCGGCGTAGCCACGCCCAGTTCCTTCCCTCGTCGCACAACATAGCCGTTGAGCGAATCAATTTCCGTGGCCCTTCCTCGCACAATATCCTGCGCCGTAGAGGATGTCGCCTTGGCCATTGCGTCTCCCAGCTTCGAGCCCGCCGCCTGCATATCAACATTGTTCATGGGAACGCCCGCGGCGCGGGCCACAGCCACCGCCTCGGAAATGGCTTGCTTCATTACCGCTTGCACCAGGGTGTTGTGCGCGATGGCCCCATAGTTGGCCCGCGCCAGGGCCGAAATGGCGTTAAAGGCGCAGTTCATGACCATCTTCGTCCACTGCTCGACTTCAATTTGACTCGAAACCCGGCAGGGCACCCCTGCCTGCTCAAATAGACCGGCAAGCGCTTGCACTTTTGCCAGCCGCTTCGCCTCATTCTCCCGGGCCAGGATCAGGTCGCCGCGCCCGGAGTGCTTCACCCGTGCCGGGCCGGTCATTTCCGCGGCCACATAAACTACGCCACGCACAGCCTCAATCCCGCTGGCTGAGCGAATGCGTTCCACGTTGTCCACGCCGTTCTGCAGACTGATGACCAGCACACCCGGAGCCAAATGAGGTCGAAGTTCCTGAGCCGCTGTTTCGGTGTCCACGGTTTTTACACAGAAAAGCACAGACTGGGCGTTTTTCACCGCGCTCAAATGTGCCGATGCTGCCACCGGAACGCGGCCCTGGAAGTGCACTGCGTCAAGAAACAACCCTTCGCGTTGGATCGCCTCCGCGCGCGCAGGCCGCGCGATCAAGGTAACCGCCGTTCCCCCGCGTGCCAGCATGCCGCCAAAGTAACAGCCCACCGCTCCCGCTCCCAAAACCGCTACCCGTGGTTGCTCGTGCATTGCCTGCTTTCTCTCCTCGCCGCTTTCCTGGCAACTTTTTGCCGTGTTATGGTAAAGGTTTATGTCCCCAGAACGCGCCAAACTTTTACAGGTGCTGGCGGAGAAGTCTTTCCGCCTGGGTCAGTTCAAGCTCTCTTCCGGCGGCACCAGCGACTACTACATTGATTGCCGCATCACAACTCTGGATGCGCAAGGTTCGCGTCTGACCGGTGAAGTATTCTGGGAGGAAATTCGTGCCCGCGGCTGGCGTCCGCAGGCCATTGGCGGGCTGACCATGGGCGCCGATCCCATCGTCAGCGCGGTAGCCGTGGTCAGCGGCCAGGTGCACGGGTTTTTGGTGCGCAAGGCGGAAAAGCAGCATGGCACCGGGCAGCGCATTGAGGGCTTTCGCGAAAGGGGCGCCCGGGTGGTGATTGTGGACGACGTCTGCACCACCGGCGCCTCCACCGTCCAGGCCATCGAAGCGGCGCGTGAGTTTGGTTTTGAAATCGTGGGCGTGATGTGCCTGGTGGAGCGCGAGGAGGCCGACGCCCGGCCACACGTAGAGAAAGCGGCGGCTCCAGCGCCCTTCGTTGCCCTCTTCACCGCCAATGATGTCCGCCGTGAGCACGTGAAGAAAAAGGACGCACTCAGAAGTCAGCACTCAGCCGTCAGCCGCCCCTGAGTGTAGAGCACGGAGGCTTTGCAATGTGCGCTTTCACTGAGAGGTGACAGCTGATAGCTGAAGGCTGCAAGCTGACAACTGGCCACTGACAACTGACAACTGACAACCGATGATCAAGACCCTGGAATGGACCGACGAAGGCGTGCGCTTCATTGACCAGCGCAAGCTGCCCACCGAAGAAACATACGTCACCTGCGCCACCTATGAAGATGTCGCAGAAGCTATTCGTAACATGACCGTGCGCGGCGCGCCCGCCATTGGCGTAGCCGCCGCCATGGGCATCGCGCTAGGCACGCGCGATGCCGAGGCCGGCCACGTCTCCGAACTCCGCCGCACCTTCGACGAGATTTGCGAAGTCATGGGCGAAACCCGCCCTACCGCAGTCAATCTGTTCTGGGCCATCCGCCGCATGCAGCAGAAGTTTGAGGCCTGCGCCGAGTTGCCGGTGGACCAGATTCGCCAGGCGCTGATCACCGAAGGCCAGCGGATGTACGTGGAAGATATCGCAGCCAATGAAGCTATGGGCCGCCATGGCGCCACCCTCATGCCTTCCAGCGGTGGCGTGCTTACGCATTGCAACGCCGGCGCGCTTGCCACCTGCGGCTACGGCACGGCCTTGGGCGTCATTCGCGCCGCGGTGGAGGCCGGCAAGAAACTCCAGGTCTACGCCGATGAGACTCGGCCATTCCTGCAAGGTTCACGCCTTACCGCCTGGGAACTGATGAAGGATGGCATCCCCACCACCGTGATTTCCGACAACATGGCCGGCGCCATGATGAAGCAGGGCAAAATCGGCGCCGTGGTCGTAGGTGCTGACCGCATTGCTGCCAACGGCGACGTGGCCAATAAAATCGGCACCTATACCGTGGCGGTGCTCGCCAAAGAACATGGCATCCCGTTTTACGTGGCCGCGCCCTTCTCCACCGTGGATTTGGAAACGCCTGATGGCAGCAAGATTCCCATCGAGCAGCGCTCCACCCGCGAGGTCACGCACATCGCCGGCAAAGCCATCGCCCCCGACGGCGTGAAGGTTGAGAACCCCGCCTTTGACGTCACCCCGGCCAAATATGTGGCCGCCATCATCACCGAACGTGGTGTCGCTCGCGCCCCCTATGAGCAGTCGCTGCGCCAGTTGGCCGAAACCGTCGCTGCCGCCTACTAGACTTTCTATCACTCTTACGATTGTCATCCTGAGCGCAGGACGTTTCTAACGTAGACACTTCGAACCACGGCTTCTCGCGGCACCCCCGTCTTCGCCCCCGCTTGCCTGTTGGTGTTTCCCTAAGCGACGGAACTTCCCCCACCCAGCTCACGTACAATTACTCAGGAGAACACTCCCATGCTTACCTTCCTCCTCTGGTGCCTGCTCTTCGTTCTGTGCTGGCCCCTGGCCCTGCTCGCGCTCATCCTGTATCCCTTTGTGTGGCTGATTTTGCTGCCCTTCCGTATCGTGGGCATCGCGGTCGAGGGGGTGCTCGGTTTCCTTTGGGCCATCTTTACACTTCCCATGCGCCTGCTCAGCCCGCGCCGGGCCTAGCGGTTCGAATTGGAACCAAAGCCACCTCTTGTGCATCCAATCTGCCAGTCATTCTCAAAAACCAGAATTGGTTGTTGGAGGGCCGGGATGTCTGTAAATACTAGAAAGAAAGGCAGTAATTTGATTTTTCGAGGGGGTAAGAAGCGCTCCCAGGCGCAGCCGGAGAGTTCGCCCCGGTTAGCCCCAACTACGGCGGCGCAAAAGCCGAGCCCCGATTTCGAGCGCGAATTGCAGGACCACTTCGCGGCCGAGGACCGTAAGAAGGTGGAAGAGGCGGCGGAGAACATTTTCGGCTCGCTCCTGGCCCGGCACGGCTGGGTACGGAACGAGCACGGTCAAGTCGAGTACGTTGGCGGGGACGGCAGCTGAAGCGCTGCTAATACTAGCAACTCAAGCCCGGCATCCCGCTGGGCTTTTTTATTTCCTTTTTTGGCGCGGGCGGCCCATTTGCGGGTGACCTCCTCGGCCCATGCTCAAGAGAACCGGTACGCCACGCAAAATGTCGTACATTGTATACAACTGGTCACTTTACCTCGATATTTGCTGGTGCCGGCATTGCCCTTCGCGTATATTTCAGCCAAGCTGGTTCTCCCCCAGGAGCGCACGAATGTCATCTCGGTCCCTGATGTTGCCACGTCCGTTGTGGTCTCGCCCGAAGTATGTGCTCTTTGCCTTTATCGGCCTGATGATCGCCTACGTCCTTGTTCACAACGAATACTTTTTGGTCGAGCCGCACGCTCCGGTGTGGCAGCACTACCAGCCTTTCAAGTGGTACCTCTTGCCCCACGGTCTGGCCGGCGCCTGCGCCCTGCTGCTCGGACCCATGCAGTTCTCCGAGCGCTTGCGTCAGCGCTTCATCCGCCTGCACCGCGTCGTCGGACGTTTCTATGTCGCCGGCGCGCTGATTGCCGCACCTATGGGTTTTTACATCCAATTTTTCCAGGAGCGCATAGGTGGCACGCGCTCCTTCAGCATCGCTGCCCTGGCCGACGCCACTTTGTGGATGCTGACCACCGCCATCGCCTTCGTTTTTATTCTCAAGGGCAAAGTCCAGCAGCACCGCCAGTGGATGACGCGCAGTTATGCCGTTGCTCTGGTTTTCCTCGAAGTGCGAGTCATTCTGGGCGTGACCGGCTGGGAAAACCTTCGTCCGCCGGTAGATGAAACCGTAGTGTGGATGTGCCTCGTCTTCTCGATCTTATTGGCCGACCTTGCCCTGCAAGTGCAGGAACTCCGCCGCCTGCGGCCGGTACCCGCCAAGGCGCAGGTCGCCGCGCGTTAGCAGGTTTAGGTGGTGCGATTAGCTTCACCAGGCACTTACGCCCTTGCCGGGTCAGACTTCTCGCTCTTTACTCCCAGCTCTTCGAACGCCTTTTGCGCCTTCGAAGCGTCAAACTTCTTCTCTCGGGCCAAAGCCGCCAGCGCCGCGGTCGCGATGGACTCCGCGTTGACCTCAAAATGCCGCCGCAGATGCTCCCGGTTGTCGCTGCGCCCGAAGCCGTCTGTGCCCAGCGACATCAGCCGCCCGCCCAGCCACGGCGCCAGCTGGTCCGGCACAATCTTCATGTAATCCGTAGCCGCCACGATGGGGCCTTCGTTTCCATCCAGAGCGGTTAGGATGTACGGCCGCTTCGGCTGCTTGGTTGGATGCAGCCGGTTCCAGCGTTCCACTTCCAGCGCCTCCCGCCGCAACTCGTTGTAGCTGGTGGCGCTCCACACGTTGGCTGCCACTTTATACTTCTCGGCCAGAATGCCTTGCGCCCGCAGAGCCTCGTTCAAAATCGGGCCGCTGCCGAAAAGCTGCACTACCCCCTTGCCACCGTCCGCCGGCTTAATGCAGTAAATACCGCGCAGGATGCCTTCGCGCACTCCTTCGCCCATGGCGGGCATGGCGTAGTCTTCGTTGTATACGGTGATGTAGTAGAAGCGATCCTCCTTCTCCTGGTACATCCTCCGCAGACCATCTTGGATGATCACGGCCGTCTCATAGGCGAATGCCGGGTCGTAGGACGCGCAGGTCGGGACTGTACTCGCCAGCACATGGCTGTGCCCGTCCTGATGCTGCAAGCCTTCACCCGAAAGCGTGGTGCGCCCGGCTGTGCCCCCCATGAGGAAGCCCTTGCCGCGTGCGTCCCCAAAGGCCCAGATCAGGTCACCAATCCTTTGGAATCCGAACATGGAGTAATAAGTAAAGAAGGGAATCATGGGTACGCCGTAGTTGGAATACGCGGTTCCCGCAGCGGTAAACGACGCCATCGAGCCCGCCTCCGTGATGCCCTCCTCCAGAATCTGCCCATCCTTTTCTTCGCGGTAGTAGAGCAGCATGTCCTGGTCATGCGGCTTATAGAGCTGTCCCCGGCTGGCGTAAATGCCTACCTGACGAATGATGGACTCCATGCCGAAGGTGCGCGCCTCATCCGGGATGATGGGAACTACCAGCTTGCCGAGTTCGGGATGCTTCATCAGGTGCCGCAGCAGGCTGACGAACGCCATGGTAGTGGAAACAGGACGCCCCTTTGAGCCTTCCAGCCACTCCTGAAAGTACTCCAGCGGCGGAGCCTCAAACTTGAAGTCGGGCTTTGGGTTGCGCGTGGGCATGTAGCCGCCCAGCTCCTGCCGCCGCTCCTTCAGGTACTGGATCTCCTCGCTGTCTTCGGGCGGACGGTAGAGCGAGCCTTCCTTTGCCGCCTTCTCCGGAATCGGAATCTCGAAGCGGGCGCGGAAGGCCGCCAACGCCTGGTCGCTCATCTTCTTTTCCTGGTGCGTTGCATTCCGGGCCTGCGCCGACCCCAGTCCATAGCCCTTCACCGTCTTGGCCAGGATCACCGTGGGCGCGCCTTCGTGCCGCGCCGCCTGGTAGTAGGCGTTATAGACCTTCTGTGGATCCAGCCCGCCGCGGTGCAGGTGGAAAATCTCGTCATCGGTCATGTCCGCCACTAGTTCCAGCGTCTCCGGGTACTTCCCGAAGAATTCCCTGCGCACAAAGGCCCCGTCCTTGGCCTTGAACGTCTGATAGTCACCGTCCACGCACTCTTCCATGCGCTTTAGCAGAAGCCCGCTGCGGTCACGCGCCAGCAGATCATCCCAGCCCGCGCCCCACACCACCTTAATAACGTTCCAGCCGGCCCCGCGAAACGCCGCTTCCAGTTCGTTGATGATCTTGCCGTTCCCGCGAACTGGGCCGTCCAGCCGCTGCAGGTTGCAGTTGATGACGAAAATCAGGTTGTCCAGGTGCTCGCGCGAGCCTAGCGTCAGCGAACCCATGGTTTCGGGCTCATCCGTTTCTCCGTCACCTACAAACGCCCACACCTTGCGCGGTGTCTTGGCAATGATGCCGCGGTTTTCCAGGTAGCGCATAAAGCGCGCCTGGTAAATCGCGTTAATCGGCCCAATCCCCATCGAAACCGTGGGAAATCGCCAGAAGTGCGGCATCAGCCAGGGATGTGGGTAAGAAGGAAGTCCCGGCGTGTCACGCAGTTCATGGCGGAAGTTCTCCACCTCTTGCTGGCTGAGCCGGCCTTCCAAGAACGCCCGCGCGTACACCCCCGGCGAGGCGTGACCCTGGAAGTAGATGAAATCGCCCGCCTGGTCCCCGTAGCTGGCATGGAAAAAGTGGTTGAAGCCCACTTCCAGCAGTGTAGCCAGCGAGGAATAGGTGGAAATGTGCCCCCCGATGCCCGCGTCCTTCTTGTTCTGGCGGTGCACCATGGCCATGGCGTTCCAGCGAATCAGGCTCTTGATGCGCCGCTCCAGGAGCCGGTCGCCGGGGTAGGGAACCTCATCCTCTGCCGGAATGGTATTTACATAAGGCGTATTGAGCTGGACGGGTAGGTTTATCCCCGCCTCCTGCGCCCGCCGGGTCAAAGCGACCAGCAGTTGTGCTGCCTGCGACAGCCCGCCTTGGGCCAATAGCTGTTCAAATGCCTCAATCCATTCGTTTACTTCCTGGCTGTCTACTTCCGCAGGTACACTCGGTTCGGCATAACTCGCATTCATATATCTAGTATGCCAATTCTTCACGCCTCTTGCACAGTGCCCGAGGTCATCCCCAGGTGACCGGTTCTATCTCGCTGTCATCCCGAGCGAGGGCATATGCCCGAGTCGAGAGCCTGCTTATCGAAAGGGAACCCTGCGGCTTTCCCGCCTAAATGCTGTTCCGGGGAGTTCTCCCCGAAAATATCACCGTTGTGAATCGCAGTAGAATCGCCCTCCCCCTTTATCCTATTCCCGCCAAGGAGACTTCTCATGCCATGCGATCCGGAAGTGCTCAAGCAGGTCTCTCTCTTTTCCCGGCTCGACCTCGACGAAGCCGCAGTCCTCGCCGCACAAGTAGAGCTAAAGACATTTTCTGCCCGCCAGCGCATCTATAAGCGCGGCGACCCAGGTGACCGTGGTTACGTGATGATCTCAGGAAGAGTGCGCGTCAGCACCGTGGATGAGGATCATCAGGAAGTCGTGGTAGATGAGCCCGCGCCCGGCGAATTTTTTGGCTTCGCCTCCATGCTGGAGCAGAGCCCCCACCAGACCGAGGCGGTTTCCCTCGAGCCCACCGAGTGCATCGAAGTGGACCGCAATGACATCCTTGTCCTGCTGCAGCGCAAGCCCCACGCCGGCATGGACATGCTGGCCTCCCTTGGCCATCAGTTCCATTCCTCACAGCAGCTGGTACGGGTTCGCGCCAATCGCCATCCCAACGAAATCATCGAGGAGAAAGAGACTTTCGGCGAGCGCATTGCCGACTCCGTGGCCTCCTTCGGTGGTTCCTGGACCTTTATCACCATTTTTGTCCTTTTCATGCTGACTTATACCAGCATCAACGTCAGTCTGCGTAAGGCAGCCTGGGACCCTTATCCCTTTATCCTGCTCAATCTTTTCCTCTCCATGCTGGCTGCCATCCAGGCGCCGGTCATCATGATGAGCCAGAACCGGCAGGATAAGAAGGACCGCCTGCGCGGCGAACTGGATTACGACGTCAACCGCCGTGCCCACGCCGAAATCCAGGGCCTAGCCCACAAGCTCAACCTGCTTGGCGACCGCCTTGGCGATGTCGAGGATTTGCTTCGAACCCGTGCATGAGGCGGTCTACTCTGTGCCGCGGGCACCCTTCGACAGCCTCACGGCAGGCTCTCTACGAATCGCCGCTCAGTCCTCAAAACTCAAAGTCAATCGAGAACTGCATCTGGCGCGCTATTCCCGCCTTATTCGCGGTGGCAAACGCCGGAATCGGATCCAGCGACGGCCCGAATACCGGGTTCAGAGCGCTCACGTTGGTGTGGTTTAGCGCATTGAACGACTCCGCCACCAGGTCCAGCTTCCCGTGCTCGCCAATGAGAAAGAACTTCAAAATGCGCAGGTCAAACTGTGCCCTGCCTGGCGTCCGCAGGGAGTTGCGCGCAAATCCCAGCGGCCGTGACGAGAGCGGAAAAGCGTCGTTGCGGTTGCCATCAAACCCCAGCAGCGGGTTCACAGGCCTGCCGCTCCCCACTGTCAGAATCGGGGCCAGTTCGATGTTGCCGAAGATGTCAGTCGCCAGCGAGGGTTTCTCGCGCCTTCCGCCCGGCTCGTCTTCATCCCCAAACGGCAGATCGAAAGTCCCGCTGAAAACAAAGCGCTGCCGCTGATCGTTGGCGGAAAGCGCGCGTTCCTCCGGTAAGGCGTAAGGGTTCTGCGCCTGCTCGGTGAAATCAGAAGCATCGTCAATCGCCTTGGAGAGCGTGTAGTTGGCTGAAAACTCAATGTCATTCGCCAGGCGCCGCCGCAAAGCCAGCGACAATCCGTTGTAAGTCGAATGTGCCTCGTTCTGCCACTGGTAGACGTTGTCGAACTGCCGCGCCATTTGCCCGGAAGGAAATACCAGCCTGCCGATCTGTTGCGGCACCGGCTGCGCAATGCCAAGTTGGGTTGCGTTATTCATCGTCAGCAAGACGGGCGGTGGCAGATTTACGTTCAATGTTCGCGGCAGCCGCGCGCCACCCGCAAACAGATAGGTCGCGGTCAGCGTTAAGTTCTTCCCCAGCGCATGCTCCACCGCCGCGCTGGCGATTTCGCTGTAAGA
>DATFDP010000228.1:0-68793 GCA_035252015.1 Terriglobales bacterium | reverse complement strand
TTGCCCTTCACCACGATCCCGAGCAGCAACGGCTCGCCGGGCTGCATCTTCAGCTTGTCGGCAAAAACCCAGTGCTCCTGGCCGTCGTTGGTGATTGCCGGAACGGTGTCGCTGGCGGGTTGCACCAGGTTGATGGGGCCGGGATGGCCGGTGCCCGTGGCTTTACGGCTAAGCGCGACGAGCTGCTTGAAATCGAAGTTGGCGTTGGGATCGGAGTCGTCGGCAGCACGCACCAGCAAAGCGAAATCGCGGTTATCGGCGACTCCCAGGTGGTTGCCGTCATTAGGCAGCAGTTCGTAACGCAGGGTATAAAGGCCGGGCTGAACCGCCTGGCCGCGGTAATCAGTAGCCGGCTTGCTGAAGGAGATCACACCAATCAGCGTGGATTCAGCGAGTTGGGGAAAGAGCGCGCCTTCAACCTCGGTCTTGCCACTCGCCGGGACGCCAGCACGCAGCCAGATTTTGCACCACTCGCTGCCGTCATCCAGCAGAACGCGGTAGCCGGTTGGTTCCACTGCCTTTTTCAGTGCGTCCGAAGCGGCCGAGTCGGTCAGCGGGCCAATGGGCTCGACCTTGCCGGCAGGAGCAGCCAACAGGAGCGGGGTGAGGGCTAAAAACAAAGCGGCAAAGGCAAGAATACGGTTACGCACATCTTCCTCCATCGAAGATGAGCAGGATACTCCGGCGCGATTGGAAGGCTCAAGTTTGGGTGGCGTACCCTTACGCCTGAACTATTCAGGATCTCGACAAAGCATGCAGGTGGAGCAGGGCCTTGGCCCTGCATTACAACTGCTAACGATGCGACGGCTTCAGCCGCTGAGGTACTCCCGAGAATACGTGGCACGTACGTTCCGAAAGTACCTCAGGGGCTAAAGCCCCCATCATTTGTCCGCTCCTGATGCAGGCCTGAAGGCCTGCGCCACCCTGACTGAATTGCTTTAATGGCAAGCGAGGGATTCACCCGTCCTTAACGCGACTGGCATGGCATTGGCAGGGTTTCCGCCCGTAAACTGGCGAACTACTTTCAACGGTCTCTAGGAGATCGTGACCGCCTGCAAAAAAAAAACACAAGGTCCCTCGGTTCGCCCTCGCCGCGCAGGCTGGGCTCGGGCTCGCTCGGGATGACAGAGGGAAAATTTTCGGCAGGTCAAATCGGCAGGGAAAAAAACGGCGCGATCAAAAAAGCGCGGAACTCAGATGAGTTCCGCGCCTCATTCGCAAACTCGACGTGCCGGGCCGATCTGCCAGTAGCGGCTTAGCGGGTGAAGGTGCCCACAAAGGCGCTGCGCTGGTCGTGCAGTTCCCACGATTCGCCCAGATCGTTGCCCTGGTACTTATCGGTCATGGCCACCACCGGCATGGCGTGGGCGGTTTCCGTGAGCGGCGGATAATAGGTGTGTTCGTTGCCGCAGAAGTGGTCGTGATCGTTCAGACCGCGAGTCTGCACGGTCACAAAGCTGCCGGCGCGCAGGAAGGCGGCGCCGTGGTGCTGGTGGTCGCGCAAAACGGCAAAGTCCACGGGAGCGGAAACTACCCGATCCACGCTGGCCAGCAGTTTGCCGCCCATATGGCGGGCAAAAGCGCTGAGCGCGGCCTGCTGCTGCGGCGTGGCTTCGTCATCCACAATGAGGATGGCCTTAGCGGGATAGGGGTCGGCATAGGGGTCGCCGAGGGTGGCGTTGGCGCGCACCACCGCTACCACGCTGTGGCCGGCAAGGCTGACGCCGTTCCAAGCGCCGCGCTGCACGTGCCAGGCCAGGATGGCTTCCTGGCCGTTCAGGCCGACTTGGCCGTTAGCGAAACAGGGACCGGTCCAGACGTCGGCGCTGCGGGTTTCGATGTAGTCGCCGCTGATCTGGTCGGCGGCCAGGGCGCTGCCGATGAGCGCGAATACCGAAGCTACAAACATTGCAAGCAGACGAGATTTCATGAGCTACTCCTCACCCCTGAGGTATCTTATCTATTTTCCGTCAAACATGCCCTCGAAGGGAAGGGCCTCAGGCAAAGGAACGGCAATTTTGACGCTGGAGGACTTATTGGACGTCGGCAAAGGGACGATATTCACTGGCTGCCGGTTCCGCAGCCGGAGCAGCACTCGAGAAGAACGTATTGCGCACCCTTTGTGAGCGGTGGAAGTACAGCGCCCAAGCGATGCTGATTGCGAGTAGTCCCGCAAACAACGCGGGTGGTTCGCCGCCGAGCGTGGCCAAAAGCCAAAAAAGCGCCTGCGCCGTCAGGTAGCTATACACCAAGTTGACAGCGCCTTTGTGGTGCAGACAAAGCAGCGTAAATGCTGTGATTGTAAGCAGCCCCAGTGCTATGAGGAACGAGCCACCAAGAATTCCGTCAGTTCCGTGTCTGGCAGCGGCTAATCCCCCGAACACGTAGAGAAGGCCCACCGGCACCAGAGGAATACAAAACAGCGAGAGCCAGCCACCTATCCCATGGGGCTCTGTTTTCATGTGCGCAAGTGTGCGACGGCTCTGACCCCGGTTCAAATTACCTGGGTAACAACGAGAGAAGCAGGGCGACAGCAGTATGTTCGCGGCGAGGGCAACGGGTCACAGGGGATCAACTCCGGCTCAGGCGGACAAGAATCAGCCGGGAGTTGTATACTGCTCTGCCCACGGGAAGACGGGCGGCAGGCGCCGCCTAACTGTCAACGTTCCGCAACCAACCACAACCATCCGCGGCAGTTCGACCGCCCAGTGCATACCGCTAGTGGAGGCCAGCGATGGCTGACGACCACGAGAAGACTCCCTCCGGCGTTTCGCGAAGAGAATTTCTGAAAATTTCCGGCATTGCCGCCAGCGTGCCTCTGGTTGTGCCGCAGGTGGTGGAAGCGGCGGGCGAAAAGGTGCCCGTCTATGGCCCTGGCAAGGTGCCAATGAGCTTTACCATCAATGGCAAGAGGTACAGCGCGCAGCTGGAGCCGCGGGTCACGTTGCTGGACGCGCTGCGCGACAGCTTCGACCTGACGGGCGCCAAGCGGGTGTGCGACCGCGCCGAGTGCGGCGCCTGCACCGTGCTGCTCAACAACAAGCCGGTGTACGCCTGCACCGTGCTGGCCATAGAAGCCCAGCATCAGCCCATCACGACGATCGAGTCGCTCTCCGCAAGCGGCAAGCTGCACCCTATCCAGGCCGCATTCGTGGAGCACGACGGCCAGCAGTGCGGCTTCTGCACACCCGGCTTCGTGATGGCCTGCAAAGCATTCCTCGACAAGTACCCGCACCCCACGGCGGAGCAGATTCGCTATCACTTGAACGGGAACCTGTGCCGCTGCGGCACCTACAAGGGCATTCGCGAGGTAGTGGCGCAGATGTCCGGCACGAAGGGAGCGTAACGTCATGGCGGAATACAAATGGCCAGCGCCGGCGGAGCGCACGCTGATTGGCAAGCGCTTTTCGCGCGTGGACGGGCCCGCGAAAGCTTCCGGGCGCGCCAAGTACAGCTACGATTACAACCCCAAAGGCCTGCTGTTCGGCAAAGTGCTGCGCTGTCCCTACGCGCATGCCCGTGTCACCAGCATTGACACCAGCGCGGCGGAAAAAATGCCGGGCGTGAAAGCGGTGCAGGTGGTGCAGAAGGCGGGGACGGAAATCCTGTGGCAGGGCGACGATGTGGTCGCCGTGGCGGCGGTGGACGAACCCACGGCCGAAGATGCCATCCGTGCTATTCAGGTGAAATACGAGGTGCTGCCGCACAACATTTCGGATGCGGAGCCGCCGCCGGGCGCCGGCGAAGGTCCTCCCGGACCGATGAGCGAAGACGACCTCGACGATGCGCTCAGCAACCAGGTGCCGGAGGCTCAAGTTATCAGCCGGCTGCAGAAGGACGGCGTGACCTTCAAGGTCACCGATGACATGGTGAAGGAACTGAAGGGTTACGGGGTTCCTGATTCCGTGATCAACGCGCTGAAAACAGCGCCGTACCATCCTGAGGCCGCCAACCAGCAGCGCCCGCCATATCAGAAAATGACGGCGCAGACGCAGGGCGACCCGGACAAGGGTTTCGCTTCCGCCGAGGTGGTATCGCAAGGCGTGTATGGTGCTTCGGTTATTACCCACTGCTGCCTGGAAACACACGGCTCGGCAGCGGAATGGCCGAGTTCCGATCACTTGTTCGTGCACTGCTCCACCCAGGGAGTTTCCGGTCTGCCGGGTCAGTACGCGCAGGCGCTGAATATCCCCGCGGGCAATGTGCGCGCACACCAGGACAACATCGGCGGGGGGTTTGGTAGCAAGTTTTCGCCTGACCGCTGGGGCATCGCCACGGCACAGCTTTCGAAAAACGCCGGCGGCAAGCCGGTAAAGTACATGCTGGAGCGCGATTCCGAATTGATGACGGCCGGCTCCCGCCCCTCGGCGTTCGCCCGCGTTAAAGCGGGCGCCAAGCGCGACGGAACTGTGGTCGCATGGGAGTCGAATTCCTGGGGCACGGGCGGCCCGGCGGGAGCAGGCTCGCCGCCCATTCCCTACGTGTTCGAAATTCCCAACCAGCGCAAGCAGCACACGGCGGTGCGCACCAACCAGGGCCCGGCGCGCGCCTGGCGAGCTCCCAATCACCCGCAGGCGGCGGTCATCACCATGTGCGCGCTCGATGATCTGGCGCACAAGCTCAACATGGACCCGCTGGAGTTCTTCACCAAGAACCTGGATATAGCGGGCCCGCGCGCGCCCATCTACAAAGAAGAATTCCCCATCGCCGCCGACTTGATGGGCTGGAAGCAGAAGTGGCATCCGCGCGGCGATAAAGCCGAGGGTCCGGTTAAACGCGGCGTCGGCCTTTCCATGCACACCTGGGGCGGCCGCGGCCATGCCGGCGATTGCATGATGACCATCCACCCCGATGGCTCAGTGGACATCAAGCTGGGCACGCAGGACCTGGGCACAGGCACGCGGACTGCGATCCTCATCGTAGCTGGGGACTCGCTGGGCCTTCCGATGAATGCCATCAGCCTGAACATCGGCGACACCATGTACCCGCCCGACGGCGGCTCGGGCGGCAGCACCACGATTGGCGGCGTCAGCTCTTCCACGCGGCGCGCGTCGCTGATGGCGCTGGATCAACTCTTCGCCAAAGTGGCGCCCGCGCTCGGCGCTCAACCCAGCGACCTGGAAGCGAAGGACGGTACAGTACGGGTGAAGAGCGACCACAGCAAGGCGCTCAGCTGGAAGCAGGCTTGCGCCAAGCTGGGCGCCATGCCAGTGAGCGTGACCGGCAAGAATCCCGGCCCTGGCAACCTGATCAACAGCGGCGTGGGCGGGGTGCAGATGGCCGAGGTTTCCGTGGACACTGAAACCGGCATCGTCAAAGTGAACAAGATGGTGGCGGTCCAGGACTGCGGCCTGATCATCAACGTGAAGCTGGCGGAGAGCCAGTGCTACGGTGCGCTCATCATGGGCATCAGCTACGCGCTTTACGAGGAGAAGATCCTCGACCCGGTAACCGGGCGCATGCTGAACCCCAACATGGAGTTCTACCGCCTGGCGGGGTTGCGCGACATTCCCGAGCTGGTGGTGCACATGATGACGGACCCGATGAACGATAGCCGGGGCGTGATCGGCTTGGGTGAGCCGCCGGTAGTCTCTCCTGGTGCGGCCATTTCCAACGCCGTGGCCAACGCCATTGGCGTGCGCGTACCCTTCATTCCTCTCACTCCCGACCGCGTGCTGGCCGCGTTGGAACAGCAACAGAAGGCAGGTGCCTGATGCGAGCTTTCGAATACACCACTCCCTCAACGCGCCAGCAGGCGGTGGAGTTGCTGTCCGGCGAAGCCGCTGTGCTGGCCGGCGGCACCGACCTGCTCAGCCTGATGAAAGACGACGTGGTCGCGCCCAAGCGCGTGGTTAATATCAAAGAGATCCGCGAACTCAACGGCGTGCACTACGGGCCGCGCGGCATGCAGATAGGGGCGCTGACTTCCTTAGGCGATCTGGCTGACCACCCTCTGGTGAAGCAACACTATCCTGCTTTCGCCGACGCGCTGCTGGAGGCGGCCAGCCAGCAGATCCGCAATATGGCCACCATCGGCGGCAACATCTGCCAACGCCCGCGCTGCTGGTACTTCCGCTCCGGCTTCGGCTTGACGCCGAAGACGCCGGAGGGCAAGTCCCTGGTGGAGGCGGGCGACAATCGTTATCACGCAATTCTGGGCAATGAGGGGCCGGCGCTATTTGTCAGCCCATCCAGCATTGTGCCGGCAATGATCGCTTATGAGGCGCGCATTCGCATTGCGGGAACGAAGGGGAGCCGCGAGGTGGCTCTGGAGAAATTCTTCAAGACTCCCCAGGCGGAAGGCGAGCGCGAGCACGACCTGCAGCCAAACGAAATTGTGACCGACATTCTTCTGCCGCCGTCAGCAGGGGGCAGGTACGCGCACTACGAGGTGCGGCAGAAGGACTCCTTTGACTGGCCGCTGGCGCTGGCGGCGGTCGCGCTGCACATGAATGGCGACACGGTGCGCTCGGCGCGGGTGGTGATGGGCTACGTGGCGCCGGTGCCGTGGGTGTCCGAAGAAGCGGCACAGGCGCTGGCAGGCAAATCCGTGACCGAAGAGACAGCCAAGGCGGCGGGAGATGCCGCCGTCAGCCAAGCCAAGCCGCTGAGCCACAACGGCTACAAAGTCCAACTGGCGCGGGTGGCGGTGAAGCGCGCCATCTTGCAGGCGGCCAAGGGCAAGACGAAGGGAGGCGAGGCATGATCAGCGAGCAGGAGCGGTTCAACACTGAGAACCCCAATCTGTGCCCAGGGCTGCGCTGGAAGCGCCAGTTCTACGACTCCGAGCCCGATCCGACCGTGCAGCGCTCCAACGACGGCAACTACTGGTGCGTTTACACCCAGACCTGCATTGGACCGGATGGCAAAGTTGCCGAGCCGCGCGCCTGCTCATTTCCGCGGCGCAAGTGCCACGGCAGCGGGCAGTGTGGGTGAGGCAGTTCGCAGTTCTCAGTTCTCAGACACAGCGTTCAGTCGAGTGGACCAGCTACGCAGTCGTTAAGGGTTCGTATCAGCGCACGTCTCCAGACGTGCCGATCCAGAGCCACACCAAAGCCGGCTTTACCCGCTGTCACCAAGCGCTCTATTTGAGAATTCCCATGCGCTTGCCCACACGCTTTAATACCTCCAAGGCCCTGTCTAACTCCTCGCGGGTGTGGGTGGCGGTCATGATGGTGCGCACGCGCGCTTTGCCCTCAGGAACGGTGGGAAAGGCAATGCCCGTGCCCAACACCCCTTCTTTGAACAGTTCGCGGGAGAAGTCCATGGTGAGCCTGCCGTCGCCGATGATGATGGGGGTAATGGGCGTCTCGCTGGCGGGCGTGTTCACGCCTCCGATGTTGTAGCCCAGGTTGCCCAGTTCCTTCTTCCAATAGCGCGTGTTCTCCCACAGTTTTTCGATGCGCTCGGGCTCCTGCTCCAGTACTTCGAAGGCAGCCATGCAGCTGGCGGCCACCGAAGGCGGGTGGGAGGTGGAAAACAGGAACGGGCGCGCGCGGTGGTAGAGGAAGTCAATCAGGTCGCGCGAACCGCACACGTAGCCGCCGAGCGCGCCAATGGCTTTGGAGAGCGTGCCCACCTGGATATCCACGCGGCCGTGCACCTTGAAGTGATCAATAGTGCCGCGTCCGTTGCGGCCGAGCACGCCGGAGGCATGCGCGTCGTCCACCATCATGATAGCGCCGTATTTTTCCGCCAGATCGCAGAGCGCAGGCAGAGGGGCAACGTCGCCATCCATGGAGAAAACGCCGTCACTGATCAAGAGCTTGTGGCCGGGCTGGCCGGCAACTTCCTTAAGCAGCTCTTCGGCGTGGGCTATGTCCTTGTGCCGAAACACCTTGATGCTGGCGCGGGAGAGGCGGGCGCCGTCAATGATGGAGGCGTGGTTCAGTTCGTCGGAGATGATGAAGTCTTCCTTGCCCAACACGGCGGAAACGGTACCGGCATTGGCCGCAAAGCCCGACTGGAAGACCACCGAGGCTTCCACGTTTTTGAAGCGGGCGATTTTTTCCTCGAGGTCCATGTGGATTTTCATGGTGCCGGCGATGGTGCGCACCGCGCCCGAGCCCACGCCATACTTGTGCGTAGCCTCCAGAGCGGCCTGACGCAGCTTGGGATGGGTGGTCAGGCCCAGGTAGTTGTTGGAGGCCAAGTTGATGACCTTCTTGCCGTCGAAGGTGCACTCCGGTGCCTGCTCGTCTTCCAGAACCCGCAGGCGGAAGTAGGTGCCTTTCTGCTTGAGCTGGTCCAGTTGCTCGGTGAGGTAGGAGAGCTGCGGGCGGGTGGAAGTCTGGGTGGCCATCAATTCCCTCGCGTGCGCCCCCGGGAAACAGCGCGGAAGGACGCGGATTTGCAAACTATCAAGTTTAACCCTGAACCTGGGAGAGGGGGAAACCCGCTCACTGTTTCGGTGCGAGAGCTTAAGCGGGGCTTAAGCCTGTCGGCAGTAGGCTCACAGTGAGCGCTTGTGCGCGCCGCCCGCGGACCGGATAATTGGGAAGAGATGCGGGTGCTGGTAATCGAGGACGAGCGGCGGCTGGCGGAAAACGTGGCCCGCAGCCTGAAGGAGAATGCAGCCTGGGCGGTGGACGTGGCCCTGGACGGGCAGAACGGGCTGCACCTGGCCGAGTCGGTGGGCTATGACCTGATTGTGCTCGACCTCATGCTGCCCAAGCTGGACGGCCTGGAATTGTTGCGGCGCTACCGTCGGCAGGGCAGCAAGACGCCGGTGCTGGTGCTGACGGCACGCGATGAGAAACAATCGGTCGTGACCCTGCTCAATGCGGGCGCCGACGATTATTTGGCCAAACCTTTCGACCTGGGAGAGTTCCTGGCGCGGGCCAAGGCGCTGGTGCGGCGGGCCAAAGGACAGCCCACGCCCATGCTGATGGTGGGCGACCTGGAAGTAAACACCATCGAGCGCTCGGTGCGGCGCAGCGGGCGTGAGGTCACGCTGACGCCGATGGAATACCGGGTGCTGGAGTACCTGGCGCATCGGCCCCGGGCAGTGGTTTCGAAAACAGAACTCCTGGAACACCTGTACGATTACAACTGGGAGAAATTCAGCAACGTGATTGAGGTGTACATCTCGGGGCTGCGCAGAAAGATTGACGACGGCGCTCCGGTTAAGCTGATTCATACCCTGCGCGGGCAGGGATACGCGCTGCGGGTGGGAGAGGGGAAAAGATAGTTTCGAGTTTCACGTTTCGAGTTTCCAGAGCCGAACCGGTGGAAACTTTAAATCTGAAACTGGAAACTGATCCTAGATGAAACGCTTTTCACTCACAGGCCGGCTTACCGCCGTCGTGGTCGGTGCCCAGCTTATGCTGGCGCTTGGCCTGGTGCTGGTGGGCATCACCTTTGCGCGGCGGCAGTTGCTGGCTGCCTTCGACATGAGCCTGCAGGGCAAGGCCCGGGCTATCGCCGCGCTGGTCTACTACCCTCCGGAAGGCAAGCCGGGGCTGCTGTTCGACGATGACGAAGCGCCGCCTCCTTTTGACGTTTCGCATCCCGACATTTACCAGGTCACGAGCGCGGCGCCGCGCTTCGAGGCCCATTCCAAGAATTTCAGCTCCTCATTCCTGCAGGACGAACCAGCGCGCAAGGAATACTGGAATTTCATCTCCAATGGAGTGCCTTACCGGGGGCTGATCCTGCGCAAGATCGCCATTCGCGATGCGGATACCGCGACCACGGATGTGGACGTAGCCGTGGACGTGTTCTACGCTGCGCCTACGCTCGACATCACCCGCCGGGCCGATGAGGTCGGTCTGATGGTAGGCGGGGCCAGCCTGCTGCTGCTGGTGCTCACCGGCTTGTTGGCCGCCTGGGCGATCCACCGGGGACTGTGGCCACTGCGTGACCTGGCGGGAGAGGCCGCCGCCATTTCGGTAAAGAACTGGAACTTCCGCCCACCCCAATCCGCCCTGGATGCGCCTGAGCTGGCGCCGCTGGCGCAGGCGATCGAGACCGTGCTGGGCAAACTGGAGCTGGCCTTTGTGCAGCAGCGCGAGTTCCTGGCCGACGCAGCCCATGAACTGAAGACGTCGGTGGCCATCCTGAAATCCACCTTCCAGTCGCTACTACAAAAACCGCGCTCGCCGCACGAGTACCGCGCCGGGCTGCTGGACCTGATGGGCGATGTGGACCGGCTGGAGGAGTTGCTCAACCGCATGCTGCGCCTGGCGCGCGCGGAACAGCAGGCGGTTGATGGCGGACAACAAACATTGGAAGTCGCGGACTTGGCCTCCACCTGCGAGATGGCGGTGGCGCGCATAAAAGCCCTGGCCGCAGCGCGAAGTGTGGAGGTGCAGGTAGCTAACGGCGGTGGCGGTGAAGTGCACGCCGATCCCGACGACCTGGAACTGCTGTGGGTCAATTTGCTGGAGAATGCCATTCAGCACAGCCCGCCGGCCTCAGTGGTGCGGCTGCAACTGCAGCGTGAAGCCGATAATGCCTGCGTCAACGTGCAGGATTGGGGCACCGGCATCGCCCCAGAAGACCTGCCCTACATTTTTGAGCGCTTCCGGCGCGGCGACCGCTCGCGTTCCCGCGAAACCGGTGGTTTCGGCCTGGGTCTAGCCATCGCCAAAGCAATCGTGGAGGCTTACGGCGGCAGCATCCGCGCCGAGAGCAAGCTGCATGAAGGAACTTGCGTGTGGGTGCGGTTGCCATTGAGCAAGCAGGTGGAAGCCCGCGCTTCCGCCGTCACCTCGCCAGACGCTTCGTGACGCGCATGTCATTTTGGGGCGCGCGATGACACCCGATGTTGATTGGATAGTGGCTGCCGAACTCCCAATTTGGCACCTAGGGCAAACTTTTTTTGGCCGGCCATCGCTCCTTCCCAGCTCCCGAGATTTAGGCTTTTTGTATCCGACAAGCAGCCTAAACATCTGGCGCAACTGACCCTTCCCCGCCCCAAGGCGGGCTTAAATCAGGAGTCCCAATTTCATAGCAAAGGAGCGCTTTCATATGTTCGCACGCATGCTGGAAGGCAATCTGAAGCTGGAAAAGAAGCCTGAATTCCTGAAGAAGATGCGCGAAGAGATCATGCCCATCCTCAAACGGCAGACCGGCTTCGCCGACATCATCGGACTGGAGCACGACGCCAAACCGGAGAAGTTCTGCTTTCTGACCTTGTGGCACACCAAGGCGGATGCCGAGCGCTATGAGCGCGAAACCTTCACCAAGCTGAATGAAATCATTAAGCCATATCTGATCATGCCGGTCGTGGTGAACACCTTCAAGGTGGAAACCACCATCTCCGAGCATGTGATTGCCGCAGTGGCGGCTTGAACGGCGAGCCCTCGCTGCGCAAACGGCCCCGGCCTTCGCCCCGCTGGGGCCGTTTTGTCTGTGCCCAACGCAGAGAGGGCAGAGAATCCCAAACCCGTAGTTCGTAGTTGGTAGTGTGTAGTTGGTGGTGGGCGGATATGACCAACTGCTAGCTACCAGTTACCGTTTACTATTTTTGGAGGCGTAACAGTAACGTTTCTCGTGAGGAATGTCGCGATGCGCTGCGGGTTTACGATGCGCCGGCGGCCTGCGCCTTGACCAAGCCCTGCAGCGCCTTGGCGCCGTCTGGGGAAAGATTGGCAAACTCAATGCCCATGCCCATGCTGGGGTGGACAACCCGCACCACGCCGGATAATCGCACGGGCGCTCCGGCTGCTTGAAATATAACTTCCACCGGAGTGCCGACTGGTTCGGGGGTGATGCTCTCGAAATAGCAGCCGGTCAGGCTGATGTCGCTGAGGAAGCCGCGCAGAGGAGCGTTGCTGCCGCGTTTGCAGAACTGCGCCTCGCAGCGGAAGTCGTAGCGGGTTGCGGGCCTTTTATCCACTTGTAAAGATTTAATCACGGCGACTACCCGGGCTCACAAGTTACGAAAGGCGTCCGCCGCCGGGAGGGTCCCGCTAAAATACCCATATGAGCGACATATCTTCGGCTTATCTCTCAGAGGAGAAACGCGCGTTGCGCGCCTACAAAAAGCTTGCCGAAGGCGCGCTGGCACAGATCAGCGACGAAGAATTCTTTCGCAAGCCCGACGCGGAATCGCTGAGCTGCGCCCTGCTAGTCAAGCACATAGCCGGCAACCTGCGCTCGCGCTTCACGGACTTCCTGACCAGCGACGGAGAGAAACCCGACCGCCATCGCGAGCAGGAGTTCGAAGACGCAAGCGGCGCCACCCGCGCCCAATTCATGCGCTCCTGGGAGGAGAGTTGGGCGATTTTATTCCGCAGCCTGGAGGAACTGCGACCACAAAATGTGGAGCACACCGTTACCATTCGCAGCGAGCCTTATTCCGTGCTGAAGGCACTGAACGTGGCTTCGCTGCACTATGCCTATCACATCGGGCAGATCGCCTATCTGGCGAAGCACTTGTGCGGTCCGCGGTGGAAGTCGCTGAGCGTGCCCAAGCCCGGGCAGGAGAAATACAAAGCTTGACCTGCCCTGGCCCATGGTGACCCGGGGAGCACATAACCGAGTTCCACACGAATGTTAGAATCAGGAGTTTCCTGCTGCACTCCGCACCCCCGGCGCCCAGGAACGGAAGGTGAGACACCTGAATGGCTGAAACCATGCTGGCCGTGGTTAAGCCCGAGCCGAAGCCGGGCGCGGAAGTACGTGATGTTGCCGTCCCCAAGATCGGCCTGACGGACGTTCTGGTCAAGGTAAAGGTCGCCTCCGTCTGCGGCACCGACCTTCACATCTACAACTGGGACCCCTGGGCCCAGCGCCGGATCCATCCGCCGCTGATTCCCGGGCACGAATTCTGCGGCGTCGTGGCGGCGGTGGGCGCCGAGGTTACCAGCGTCAAGGAAGGCGATTTCGTTTCCGCGGAAATGCACGTGGCCTGTGGCAAGTGCCTGCAATGCCGCACCGGCGAAGCTCACATCTGCCAGTTCGTGAGGATTATCGGCGTGGACGACAATGGCGCCTTCGCCGAGTACGTGCGCATCCCCGAATCCAACATCTGGAAGCTGGATCCCGAGATTCCCCAGGAGTATGCCTCCATTCTCGATCCGCTGGGCAACGCGGTACACACCGTGCTGGCGGGGGAAATCGCGGCCAAAACCGTGGCCATTACCGGGTGCGGCCCCATTGGCCTGTTCGCCATCGCGGTGGCCCGCGCCGTTGGCGCCACCGCGGTGTATGCCATCGAGACCAACCAATACCGGCGGAAAATCGCCCAGCAAATGAAGGCAGATTACGTTCTCGATCCCAAAACCGAGGACGTGCGAACATTTGTGATGGACCACACCGGCGGCCTTGGTGTGGATGTGGTGCTGGAAATGGCGGGCCACCCCGACGCCATTCGAACAGCTTTCAACATCGTGCGCCGCGGCGGCCGCATTTCTCTTCTTGGCCTGACCTCCAAACCCATCGCGCTGAACTTCTCCGAAGACATTATTTTTAAAGGCATCACCATCCAGGGCATCAATGGCCGGCGTATGTACCAGACCTGGTACCAGATGACTGCGCTGCTCAAGGCCGGCAAGCTCGATCTTCACCCCGTGATCACCGATCGCATGTCCATGAAGGATTTCAGCAAGGGCATGGAGCGGCTGCGTACGGGCGAGGACAGCAAGATTCTGCTTTATCCGAATGGCGTGAAATAACCACAACCCAGTAGCTGGTAGTTGGCGGTCAGTGGTTAGCAGGCACATCGAAAGCTAACCACACAACTACTAGCTACCAACCCACTAACTACTTGTTTTGGCTTTGCTCGGTGCTCTCTGTGTCCTAAATCAGTCTTTCTCGAGTTTGAGGGCGGCGGAGTTCATGCAGTAGCGCAGGCCGGTGGGCGCGGGTCCATCTTCGAACACATGCCCTAAATGCGCGCCACAGCGGGCGCAAAGTGCCTCGACGCGGACCATGCCGTGGCTGCGGTCGGTTCGCGCCTCGACCCGGTCTTGCTGCAGGGGCTGCCAGAAGCTGGGCCAGCCGGTGCCTGACTCGTACTTCGTATCGGAGCTGAATAGGGACTCACCGCAGCACACACATTTGTAGGTGCCGTGCTCCTTGGAGTTCCAGTAGCGCCCGCTGAAAGCCGGCTCCGTGCCTTTCTGCCGCGTGACGTTGTACTCCTCCGGCGAGAGCTGCTGGCGCCATTCGGCGTCGGATTTGGTTATTTTCTCGGTCATTTGACCAAAGAGGAGTCAGGAGTCAGTTATCGGAGTCAGTCGAACCCAACCTGCTGACCACTGAGTCCTGAACCCTGATTACTCGAGCTTCGCATTCATCGTGATCTTGGCATTCAGCACTTTGGAAACCGGGCAGCCCGTCTTGGCCGCGTCCGCCAGCTTCTGGAAGGTGGCCGCATCCGCCTTGGGAACCTTGCCGACCACATCCAGGTGAACCGCAGTAATGGTCCAACCCGAGTCGAGCTTTTCCAGAGTCAGCGTGGCATTGGTCCTGATGCTCTCCGGCGTCAGGTTGGCGGTGCCCAACTGCGCCGAAAGCGCCATGGAAAAGCAGCCGGCATGCGCCGCCGCGATCAGTTCCTCGGGGTTGGTGCCTGGCTGGTCGCCAAATCGCGTTCCAAAAGAAAATGGCGTTTTGGAAAACACTCCGCTGCTGGAGGAAACACTTCCCGAGCCTTCCTTCAAACTGCCTTTCCACTCCGCACTGGCTTTGCGTTGCATTCCGTTCTCCTCGCGTCAAGATATAAGTGCAAACTGGACATTGTATTAGGAGCGTGTTGAGTTCGGCAAAGAGGAGTCAGGAGTCAGGCAAGGCAAATGGCAAACCGAACCTGGCGCAACGGGAAAATGCATAGGTCCTTCGGTCGCGTTGCCTTGCCATGCTCGGTTCGCGCTCTCTCAGGATGACAAGGCATAGTTGGATTTAGCAAGGCTTGATTGGATCTAGTACTTTAAGCAATCGCTGGGAGCCGTAATCCAAACCCGCTGACTACTGACTCCTGACTACTGGTTATGGGCCAAATCGCTCGACCAGGAGTCGGCTACGATGTGCCAATCGCCGCCGGAATGTTTTCTCCACACGGTAAGGTATTTGCCCTTGTCGGGCCGCTGTCCGCCGCCTTCTTTGGGTACTTTCATGGAGTAGGTACCCACATCGAATGCCAGGTCGCCGGTCTGCTTGATGTAGGTGACTTCGAATTTCAGGTCAGTGTAGGCGTGGTGCAGGGGCCGGCTCAGGTATTCGCGAATGGCCTGACGGCCGTGCACGGCAGGGTGATGCGGGGGCAGGTACACGGCATCTTCCGCGTACAGCTGCGCCAACTTGTCCGGCTGCCGCGAGTTCCAGTAGCGAGCCCAATCCTCGCCAGTTTTGTGGATGATGGCTGTCATATCCTGATTGAGCTTCGGCTCCGCCTTCATAAGCGCCTCCCGAACACCTCAATTTTACGCGCGACCCCGGTTTGGATGTCTGTGCTTAAACCACTGCTGCTCGCAACCACTCCGCGCTCGCATTTGCACCCTGCGTTCGCTTCCTTATGCGCTGCGGCGAGCGAGCGCGGTTCGGCAGCCACCATCTCCGCTGTGGGGAGAACCACCTATTACGAGCGTAACTTTCTGATAACACAGGTTGACCTTACCATCGGGTTTGGCTTGGCGACCCGGAGGGCATCTCCCATGGGTGAAAAAATCACCCGCCCCGCGCAAAGAAAAAACCGTACCAAATCCGTGGCGCACAGTTCAGTAAACGCTCTGCCGCCGAGGAATGGTGACAGCGCCGCGGGGGTGTGCACCCTGCAGCCGGAAGCCGACCTGCAGGTGCAGAAAGCCTACCTGGAGCAGCTTTTCCAGAGCGCGCCCGAAGCCATCGCCATCCTCGACCCCTCCTTCCACGTTACCCAAGTCAACGCCGAGTTCACCCGCATGTTTGGCTACACCCGGGACGAGGCGCAGGGCAAGACGCTGGGTGAAATTGTGGTGCCGCCGGGGCTGGACGCCGAGGTTGATTTCATCCACTCCGCCATTACCAAAGGCCAGAAGATCAGCCTGGAAAGCAAGCGCATGCGCAAAGACGGCACGGTGGTAGACGTTTCCATCGTGGGCATGCCGGTGAAGGTTCGGGGCGGGCACATCGCTGTTTATGCCATTTTCCGCGACATTAGCGAGCGCAAGCAGGCAGAGGCGCTCCAGTCAGCGCTGTACCGAATCGCCAAAATCACCAGTTCAGCCGGGGATTTGCAAGACTTCTATGCTGCCATCCACGGCATCGTGGGCGAACTGACATGCGCTCGGAATTTTTACATCGCGCTTTATGACCGGGAGAGCAAGCTGCTGAGTTTCCCGTACTTCGTGGACGAAATTGACCCCCCGCCGGCGCCCAAGCCGCTGGGCAAGGGGCTGACGGAATACGTGCTGCGCTCAGGAGAACCCCTGCTGGCTACGCCCGCGGTATTTGACAAGATGGTGCGCCGTGGCGAGGCGGAGTGCATCGGGGCGCCATCGCTGGACTGGCTGGGCGTGCCGCTGAAGACGGGCAACACGACCATTGGCGTGCTAGTGGTCCAAAGCTACAGCGAAGATGTGCGTTTCGGGACCAAAGAGAAGGAAATTTTGACCTTCGTCTCGCAGCACGTCGCCTCCGCCATCGAGCACAAACGCCACGAGCAGGCGCTGCGGGCTTCCGAAGCGCGATACCGCTCGCTGGTGCAGAGTGCGGTGTACGGCATTTACCGCTCCACGCTGGAAGGAAAGTTTCTGGACGTGAACCCGGCGCTGATTTCCATGCTGGGCTACGATTCGGCCGCAGAGGTGCGGGCGCTCGATCCGAAGACGGACATTTATGTACGGGAGGAAGACCGGCTGCGGCTGCGCCGCGAGTACGAGCGCCATTCGTGCCTGGACAACCTGGAAGTGAAGTGGAAGCGCAAGGATGGCAAAGCCATCACGGTGCGGCTGAGCGGGCGGGCGGTGAACCAGGAAGGCGAAGAGGAGGTGCTGGAGATTATCGCCGAAGACGTCACCGAGCGTCACATTCTGGAAGACCAGTTCCGCCAGGCGCAGAAGATGGAAGCGGTGGGACGGCTGGCCGGCGGCGTGGCGCACGATTTCAACAACCTGCTGATGGTGATCAGCGGCTACACCTACGTGCTGCTCAACCAGTTGGGAATGGCCGATCCGCGACGCCAGAAGGCGGAGGCAATCCAGGAGGCAACTCAGCGGGCCGCCACTCTGACCCGCCAGTTGCTGGCCTTCGGACGCAAGCAGGTACTCGAGCTCAAGGTAATTGATCTAAACGCGGTGGTGGCCGATATCAGCAAGCTGTTGCGGCCGCTGATTGGCGAGGATATTGAGGTTGTGGTCACGCGCGATCCCCAACTGGGCCATACCGAGGCCGATCCCGGGCAAGTGGAGCAGGTGGTCATGAATCTGGCGGTCAATGCGCGCGATGCCATGCCCAGCGGGGGAAAGCTGATTATCGAAACCCGAAACGCAGACCTGGACGACAATTATCAGCGCGCTCATGCCAACGTGAAGCCAGGCCGCTACGTGATGCTGGCCGTGAGCGACACCGGCTGCGGCATGGATGCGGAAACCCAGTTACGTATATTTGAGCCCTTCTTTACCACCAAGGAAAAAGGCAAGGGCACCGGGCTGGGGCTCTCCACGGTATATGGCATCGTGAAGCAGAGCGGAGGCTATGTTTTCGCCTACAGCGAACTCGGGAGGGGCACCAGCTTCAAGATTTACCTGCCGCGCGTGGATGAAGCCGCCGCAGACAGCGTGCCTGAACGGCAGGCGCGAATTGGACTACGGGGCTCCGAGAGCATCCTGCTGGTGGAGGATGAAGAATCGGTGCGCGAGTTGATTGCCGAGGCTCTGAAAGCGCAGGGCTATAACGTGCTGGTGGCGGGCAATGGCCAGGAAGCGCTGGCCCTGGCCGCCCCGGCCAACTGCCACATTGACCTGCTGATCAGCGATGTGGTCATGCCCGGCATGAGCGGGCGAGAATTGGCTAAACGCATGGCCGGGAGCCGCCCCGGCATGCGCGTGCTTTACCTCTCCGGCTACACCGAAGACGCCATCGTGCACCACGGGGTGCTCGATCCCGGCACCGCTTTTCTGCAGAAACCCTTCAGCCTGGATGCGCTGGCCTGCAAGGTGCGGGAAGTGTTGGATTCGGAGGTCTCAGTAGCCAGTACTTAGTACCTAGTACCCAGTACCCTTAAAGACGGCCCCTCGCGTGGCATTCCAGGTCGGCAATTGAATACTGGCCACTGGTTTTTCTACTTCCCAGTGGTAAACGCGAGGGTGAGCAGCGTTTTCTGCTCCATCTCATGTGCTTTGCCCGAGCCGGTAGCCGGGCTGGCGCTGCCGGAGCGCTTCACCGAGAGCACGTGGCGCGAACTGCCCGCCAGCCGCTGCAGGCGCGGCATGACGTACCATAGCGCACCCATGTTGGCGGGCTCCTCCTGAACCCACAGAATATCCTGCGCCGACTTGTGGCGTTCCAGTTCAGCCGTCAGCTCCGCCTCGGGGAAGGGATAGAGTTGTTCGAGAAAAACGATGGCGGCAGCGCTCTCCTTGCGGCGCTTGCGTTCCACCCGCAACTCGTGCCCGATCTTCCCGGTGCAAAGGATGAGGCGCTCCGCATTCTGCACTTCCGTGTCGGGCAGCACCGGCAGAAAGCGCGGGCGCGACAACTCCGTCACCGGTGAGGAAGCGTCAGGATGGCGCAGCATGCTCTTAGGCGTGAACACCACCAGGGGCTTACGCCACCTGCGCAGTGGCTGCCGCCGCAGCAGGTGGAAGTACTGCGCTGCCGTGGAAGGCTGGCAAATCTGAAAATTGTCACGCGCCGCCAGCTGCAGGTAGCGCTCAATGCGCGCGCTCGAATGCTCCGGCCCCTGGCCTTCATGGCCGTGGGGCAGCAGCATCACCAAACCGGAGAGCAGCCCCCACTTGTCTTCGCCTGAACTGATGAACTGATCAATCACTATCTGCGCGCCATTGGCGAAGTCGCCGAATTGCGCCTCCCACAGCACCAGAGTTTCCGGGTAATCGCGGCTGTAGCCGTATTCGAAACCGAGCGGCCCTGCTTCCGAAAGTGTCGAATTGTAGATCTCAAAACGCGGCTGTTCCGGGCTTATGTGGCAGAGCGGGATATAGCGGCCCTCATTTTCCACATCCACCAGCACCGCGTGACGCTGATTGAAGGTGCCGCGCTGCGTGTCCTGTCCGCTCATGCGCACCGGCGTGCCCTGTTTCAACAGTGCGGCGAAGGCCAGCGCCTCCGCCATGCCGTAGTCCACCGCGCGCCTGCCTGCGCCCATTTCGGCGCGCTGCTGCAGCAGGCGCTTGATCTTGGAATGAATGTGAAAATCCGCCGGGTAGGTGGTGAGCTTCTCCGTAAGCGCGGCAATATCCTGCGCCGTGATGCCGGTATCCACCTCGTATTCCGGCTTGTAACGTCCGCCCTTGAAGTTGGCCCAGTAATCCGGCAGGCTACGCAAGCTGGGCTTTTTGGTTAGCCCCTTGGCCTCTTTCTGCCCCTGGTCGTATTCAGCGCGAACCTGCTCCGCCTGGGCGCTACCATCCACGCCGATATCCTCCGCGTAAATCTGCCACAGCGGCGGATGCTCCTCAATGGCCTTGTAGAGCAGCGGCTGGGTGATGGTGGGATCATCAATTTCGCTGTGCCCGTGCCGCCGGTAGCCAATGACGTCAATAATCACATCGCTGCCAAACTGGTACCGGTATTCCAAGGCCATGCGCGCCACCCGCACCACGGCGTCGGGATCTTCGCCATTAACGTGGAAAATAGGGGTGTCTTGCCGGCGCGCCAAGTCGGCGGCAAAGCGCGCCGTGTGCAGTTCCGGCGGCGTTGTGGTGAAACCGATGAGATTGTTGACGATGATATGGATGGCGCCGCCTATTGAATAGCCCTTCACCCCGGCGAAATTCAGCGTCTCCGCCCAGATGCCCTGGCCGGCAAAGGCTGCATCGCCGTGCATGACGATGGCCAGAAATCGTGCGGCGCCGTCCTTTCCCGCGCGAATTTGTTTGGCGCGAACGCGCCCCAGAGCTACCGGATCAACCGCCTCCAGATGGCTGGGATTGGAAACCAGGTGAATGTTGATGCTGCGCCCGTGCTCGGTGGTGTACACGCCGGTGGCGCCCATGTGGTACTTCACGTCGCCGCCGCCCAGCACGCTGCGCGGGTCCACATCTTCAAAGTTGGCAAAAATCTCCGCTGGCGCCCGCCCGACTATATGCGTAATCACATTGAGGCGCCCGCGATGACTCATGCCCAGCACAGCCTGCTCGGCTCCGTGCCCGGCGGCGCCCTCCAGCAATTCGTCGAGCAAGGGGATCAGCACGGTAATGCCTTCCAGCGAGAAGCGCTTGCTGCCCAGGTAACGCGACTGCATCACCTGCTCAAACAGGTCGGCGCGAATCAGCCGCTCTAGGATGTGCTGCTGGTCTAACGCAGGGGGCGGCGATTCCATGCGCTGCTCAATCCAGCGCCGCCGCTCTGGGTCAGAAATGTGGGCGAATTCAGCTCCGATGCTGCCGCAGTAATAGCCTCGTGCTTCCTGCGCCGCCGCCCCGATCAACTGCAGCTCGGGATGCGAGTGCGGGCGGAACAAGCCCAGCGGGTCGAGATCGGCCTGCAGATATCCCCAGCGCCGGAAGGCCTCGAAAGCCCGCTCCCGCTCAGCATCTTGCGCCACGGCATACTCCGCCGTCTGCGGCGTGCTCTCTACCTCAAAGTTCGCCTCTGCCATAACCATTTAGTTTACAAGATGAGAAAACCTCGAGGTGGGACTCAGACGGCAAATGCCCGTTACAAGCTGCACAAACAGCTGGCAGGACACAAAGCCAAGCAAACGTAGTTGGCGAATACGATCCACCGCTGTTTGAAACGGTTAGCCAACGGACAACTCCCTTTCACCTTTGCAGCATCTTTACATTGATTTCGTGTACTCTTAATCGTTCCTAGCTTGTTGCGCGCCGTGACTGCATCGCAGCCCAAACCAGAACCCGACGCAACCGCAGGTTCGTCATCTAAGGACCTGGACCTGTCTTCGCGGGACGCGGCCAGTTCAGAATCTCTGCATCTGCTGTTGCAAGCTTCCGCTACTCTGCTGGCGCAGCCTGACCTGCAGACAGTTCTGGATCGAATTCTGGCGCTCTCCCGTGGACTAATTGAGGCCGACGCCTACGCTGTTTGGCGTCTCGACCAAAGCACGAACACATGGCGCGTATTAGCGTCTCGCGGGCTGTCGCCTGCATACCTGGAGAGATCCTCCATTCCCTCCACGGGCGCGCCCGAACTGCCCGACGAGCCCATTATTGCCGTCGACGTGTACCGCCTGCCTCTGCTGGAGCAGCGGCGGCGCGAATACGAAGCGGAAGGCATTCAGTCGTTGCTGGCGCTGCCCCTGCGTATCCAAGGCCACAAGGCCGGCACCATCACCTTTTATTTTCGTCATCCGCGGCAGTTGCGGCCGGCGGAGTTGCAGGTGGCCGAACTGCTGGCCAACCTGGCCGCGGCCGGCATCAGCGCGGCTGAATTGTATGAAGAGCAAATCCGGATGCGCGAGCAGGCAGAGGCTCAACGGCGCCGCGCCGCCTTTCTGGCTCAGGCCAGCGCCGCCTTGGGAGCATCGCTGGACTTCAACATCACCTTGCAGCGCGTAGCTGAGCTTGCGGTACCGGAGATTGCTGACTGGTGCGCCGCCTACGTAACCAATAGTCAAGGAGCAGTGGAACGCACTGCCGTGGCCCATCGCGACCCTGGCAAAATTGCTCTGGTAACCGAGTTTCACACTAAGTATCCGCCTTCCCTCGGCAGCGGCAGCGCCATTGCCGCCGTCATTGAGACCGGGGAGCCGCAATTCTTTCCGGAAATTTCCGAAGCAATAATCCGCGAGCGAGTGCGCGAACCGGAGCGCCAGCGCCTAATTCGCGAACTCAACATGAAGTCGGTGCTGGTCGTGCCCATGCCGGCGCGCGATCGCGTGCTCGGCGCCCTGGTGTTTGTGACCGCGGAATCCGGACGCGCGCTTTCGGCGGACGATCTTGAAGTGGCAGAAGCTCTGGCCGCCCGTGCCGCAGCCGCCATTGACAACAGCCGGCTCTTTCGCCAGATAGAGCAACAACTGGAGGAGCGCGCCCGCACCGAGGCAGCGCTGGTCAAAACTGAGCGTCTGGCCACCGCCGGCCGCTTGGCCGCCACCATCGCCCATGAGATCAATAATCCTTTGGAAGCAGTCACCAACCTGATTTACCTGGCACGCTCCGCCCCGGAAGGGGAAGTCCGCCGCTATTTGCAGATGGTGGAAGAAGAGCTCTCTCGTATTGCGCACATTACGAAAATGACCCTCGGCTTTTACCGCGAGAGCGGCGCTCCAACGCAGGTGGACATAGGCGAACTGGTGCGCGAGGTCGTTGCCCTGTACGAAGCTAAGCTGCGGGCCAAGAACATCCACGTACACACTAATGTTACGGAATCCCAGCTTATCCTCGGTTCCAAAGGCGAACTGCGACAGGTTATTGCCAACCTGGTCGCTAACGCGGTGGATGTGCTTCCTGCCGGCGGCGCTATCCGCCTGCTGACGACCGACTTCGATGGCGGCGTGCAGCTCCGCGTGTTGGACAACGGCCCTGGCATTCCTCCGGAAAACATTACCCGTATTTTCGATCCCTTCTTCACTACCAAGGCGGAACTGGGCACGGGGCTTGGATTGTGGGTTTCACGCCAGATCGTGGAGAAGCACGGCGGCACCATCGCGGTGGAAAGCACCCACCGCGGCACCTGCTTCACCATCTCACTTCCCTCCGCCACACAGCTTTCGCGCGCCTCCTAACTTCATCATTCGACAAATGCAGCTGCCCGGCATCGCATCTGGAACGGGCGGTTAAGCTTGCCTTAATATGTTCCCCGCTAAAGTAGCGGTTCTCGGAGGGGACGTGCATCGAGCGGCAAAGCTGGTTCTGATCTGCACTGCGACCCTGAGCTGGGCTTGGGGCCAGGAACCGTCGCCGGCAAAACCTGCGCCACCCGCGCCATCAACAGCGGTCCAAGCGGGCAGGAATCCTACTGGCCTGCTGCCAAGGACTTCGCTACAGGACGTGTTGCGCATAGTGGGGAGTGGAAAGCCCACCATTTCGTCCGCGCAGGCGGATAAGCAAGACGCGCAGGGAGATAGCGCGCCGCAACAGCCTCCTGCTCCTGGGAGTGCAGGTGTGGGGGTGCAACTGGCAGAACCTGGGGCTCCAGGGCAAACCGGGCCCCCCGTCACCATCACCTTTCAGGACGCCTTGGCGCGGGCAAGCAAGAATTATGCTCAGTATCTTTCCGCAGTCACCGACGCCAAAGTAGCCAACGAGGATCGGGCGCAGGCGCGTGACGCGATGCTACCCTCGCTCAATTACAGCCAGCAATACCTGGGCACTCAAGGAAATGGGAAGCTGGCCAGCGGACGCTTTGTAACCAACGACGGCGTGCACGTCTACCGCGTGTGGGGCGTAGTTCATCAGGAACTTCCGGCCGGATTTTTCACCCTTTCCCCCTACAAGCGCGTGGCCGCCGCTGCTGCCATCGCCAACGCTAAAGCGGAAATAGCCCGCCGCGGGCTGACTGTGACGGTCACCGGCCTCTACTACGGCCTGATTGTGGCTCAGCGCGAGTACGCCACGGCGCAGCAGGCGTTTGACCAGGCGCAGCATTTTCTGAAAATCAGCCAGGACCTGGAACGCGGAGGAGAAGTCGCGCGCAGCGACGTGATCAAGGCGCAGTTGCAGTTCCAGCAACAGAACCAGGCGTTCCAGGAAGCGGCGCTGGCCATGAGCAAGACCCGCCTCGACTTGGCGGTGGTGCTTTCCCCCAACCTGGACCTGAATTTCAACCTGGTGGACGACATGGACCAGGCGCCCGTTCTCCCCCCCTTCGGCGAAGTGGAAACCATGGCGGCGCATGAAAACCAGGATGTGCGCGCGGCGTTAGAAGCCGTGAAGGCGGCGCAATCCGACGTCAACATCGCACGCGCGGGCTTTTTCCCTACGTTGACCTTTGACGGTGTGTACGGCATCGAAGCCAACGCCCTGGCCCTGCGCAGCACGGTGGCGGCCGCCAAGGAACTTGGCCCCTTGCCCAATCCCGGATACTTCCTCACCGCATCGTTGAACGTGCCCGTATGGAACTGGGGAGCGACGCTCAGCAAACTGCGCCAGGCGGAATATAAGCGGCAGCAGGCCAAGGTGGAGCTGTCGCAGGCGCAACGGCAGGCGCTTAGCAGCCTTTATTCCTTCTACAATGAAGCGGCCGTATCGCGCGCCGAAGTGCAGGGACTGCGCCAGGCCGCCGACCTTGCCGCTGAGAGCCTGCGTCTGACTACTTTGCGGTACCAGGCTGGGGAGGCGACGGCACTGGAAGTGGTGGACGCGCAGAATACATTTGCTGCAGCGCGCAATGCTTACGATAGTGGGCAGCTGAGATATCGCACTGGCCTGACGACGCTGCAGACTTTGACAGGCAAATTCTGAATGACAGCCAGAAATCGACAACCGACAAAACAGTCCAGGCGAGTCGTCACCGCGGGCCTGGTTGCGCTGGTAACGCTCCTGTCCTTCGGCTGTTCCGGAAAGGAGAAGGAGAAGGAACCGGTGGTGAGCGTGGAATCGGCGCTGGTGCAGCGCGCCAAGCTGGAACGCACGGTCACCGCTGAGGCGATTGCCTCCCCCCTGCACCAGGCGGCGCTGGTGCCCAAGATCAGCGCTCCCGTTGAGAAGTTCTACGTCAACCGTGGCAGCCACGTGCGCCAGGGACAGCTTCTGGCTGTGCTGGAGAACAAGGACCTGAGCGCAGCGGCGGAACAGAGCAAGGGCGAATTCGAGCAGGCGCAGGCGGCTTATGAGACCACCACCGCGGCCAGCGTTCCGGAAGAGGTAAAGAAGGCGGAACTGGATGCCGAGGCGGCCAAGCAAAACCTGGAAGCCGAGCAGAAGGTCTACGCCGCCCGGCAAAATCTCTATAAGCAGGGTGCGCTGCCGCGCAAGGAACTGGATGCGGAGGCAGTTACGTTTACCCAGGCGCGCAACAACTACGAAATCGCGCAGCAGCACTTGAACTCGCTGCTCAAGACCTCCAAAGCTCAGGAACTCAAGTCGGCGCAAGGCCAACTGGCCGCGGCCAAGGGAAAATACCAGGGGGCAGCGGCGCAGCTCAGCTATTCGGAGATTCGCAGCCCCATTTCCGGCGTGGTCACTGACCGGCCGCTGTATCCCGGGGAAATGGCGACCGCGGGCACGCCGCTGCTCACCGTGATGGATCTCTCGCACGTCATCGCCAAAGCCCATATCCCGCAGGCGGAGGCGGCACTGCTCAAGGTAGGAGACAAAGCCGGTGTGAGCGCTCCCGGCCTGGAGGACCCGATCCCAGGAAAGGTGAGCGTAGTTAGTCCGGCGCTCGACCCGAACAGCACCACGGTCGAGGTGTGGGTAGACGCCCGCAATCCTCACCAGGCATTGAAGCCGGGGACAAGTGTAAGCATTTCTATGCTGGCGCAAACCATCCCGGATGCTCTGACGGTGCCTGCCGCCGCGGTATTGACCGAGCCTGACGGCACAACTTCCGTGATGGTGGTAGGGGACGATGGCCGCGCCCACCAGCGCGACGTGAAAACGGGCGTTCGCCAGGAAAACCAGATACAGATTCTTTCCGGGCTGAAGGCGGGCGAACGGGTGGTAACGGCCGGCGCTTATGGACTGCCAGACAACACGCGGGTGCAGTTGCAGGCGCCGTCTTCGCAGCCGGTAAAGGAGAGTAAGGAATAGTTTTCAGTACCTATTACCTGGTACCCAGTTCCTAGTAGATATCCGGTGCAGGGGACAAGCGCTCCGAGTTCAGGATTCAATTGACCAGGCAAATAAGAAGGGCTGCGGGCGACGGCGCCCACACCACAGAAGGCGGAACAGCACTGGCTACTGGGCACTGTACTGGGTACTAAGAACCAACGGCATGAGCCTTCGCTCCTACATAGAGCCACGGCAGAAGCAGCACGAGCCGGAAGGCTCACGCTACTGGTTCGCTTATTTTTCCAAACCCATCATCTTCCTCATCCTGACCCTGGCCCTGGTGGGCGTGTATGAGGCGTTCACCATACCCATCGCGGTTTTCCCGGAAACGAACTTCCCCCGCATTGTGATCGGTATTGACAATGGGGTAATGCCCATTGATCAGATGACCGTGACCATCACGCGCCCCGTGGAAGAGGCGGTCAACAGCGTGCTGGGCCTGCAGCGCGTGCTCTCCATCACCAGCCGCGGCTCGGCGGAAGTGGACCTCTTCTTTAACTGGAACGTTGACATGTTTCAGACCCTGGAGCGGGTGAATTCGGCCATGGCGCGCGTGCGCGCACAGCTGCCGCCCACCGCCGAAATCCGCGTGGACCGGCTTACCTTCGCCAGCTTCCCCATCATGGGCTACAGCCTGACCTCGCGAACCGTGCCGCAGACGCAACTGTGGGAAATGGCCACTTACAACCTGAAGCCGCGGCTCAATCGCCTGGACGGCGTTTCCACGGTGGTGGTGCAGGGCGGGCAGGAGCCCGAATTCCACATCATCCCCGATCCCTCCAAGCTGCTGGCCGCCCAGATCACGGTGAACGACCTGCTGAATGCCGTGCAGCAGACCAACCTGATTGATTCACCGGGCCTGCTGGAGCAGAACCATCAGCTCTACCTCGGTCTGGTGAGTGGCCAGGTGCGCGACCCCGCCCAGATCGCGCAAATCGTGGTCAAGAACACTCCGGGGGGCGTGCCCGTTCGCATCGGTGATGTGGCGCGAGTGGAACCCAGCGTCCGGCCTCTTTACACCATCGTGACCGCCAACGGCCAACCGGCGGTGCTGCTCAACATCAACCGCCAGCCTGACAGCAACACTGTGCGCGTGGCCGACGAGGTGCACGGCGAAATCGAGCAGATTCGCCGGGAACTGCCCAAAGGCATTGACATCCAGCCCTTCTATGACCAGTCGGAAATCGTGGACGCCTCCATTAAGAGCGTACGCGATGCCATTCTGCTGGGCCTGATCCTGGCCTCCGCCATCCTGGTTATCTTCCTGCGTGACTGGGGCACCTCGATTGTGGCCGGCCTGGTGATTCCAGTCACGCTGATGGTGACGTTCATATTCCTGAAAATCCTGGGGCAGAGCTTCAACCTGATGACCCTGGGCGGCCTGGCTGCGGCCGTGGGCCTGGTCATTGACGACGCCATTGTAGTAGTGGAAAACATTGTTCTTCACCGCGACGCGGGGCAGAGCCGGCTGGCCGCCATCCGGAGCGCGCTGAAAGAGATTTCCAAGCCCCTGGTGGGCTCCACTATCACCCCCATTGTGGTCTTCCTCCCCCTGATTTCCATTACCGGCGTAACCGGCACCTTTTTCCGCGCACTGGCAGTCACTGTGGCGATTTCGCTGCTGACGTCGCTGGCGCTGGCCCTCACCTGGACCCCCAATTTGAGCCAGTACTTCATCCGCGGGCGCGGCGAAGACGAAGGAGCCACTGGCGAAAGCGATGCCTTCAGCGCGGAGCGGCTTCTGGCGGCGGAGGAAGCAACCATGCGCGGCAGGTTCGGCCGCATCGTCTCGTTTTACGAGCGCTGGCTGCGCCGCGCGCTGGATCACCCCTTGTGGCTTCTGGGTCTTAGCCTGATGCTGATCGTCGCCTCTTACGCCTGTTACAAAGGGCTGGGCTCCGATTTGCTGCCGGAAATGGATGAAGGCGGATTCGTACTCGATTACACCATGCCCCCGGGCAGTTCACTGCAGGAAACCAATCGGGTGGTGACCCACCTGGAGCAGATGCTGCACGCTATCCCGGAGGTGCAAGGCACGTCGCGGCGCACCGGCCTGCAACTTGGGCTGGCGGCGGTCACGGAAGCCAACACGGGAGATATTTCCGTGAAGCTCAAGGACCACCGCAGTCGCGGCATTGAGGAGATCATCGCCCAGGTACGTGCCCAGATCGCGCAGCAGGAGCCGGGTGTAGACGTGGAGTTCACGCAAACTCTGCAGGATATGATTGGCGACCTGACCAGCGCGCCCGAGCCCATCCAGATCAAGCTGTTTTCGCCGGACGCCTCGCTCCTGCAGCAGTGGGGGCCCAAGGTGTTGGACGCCATCCAGAAGATTCCCGGAGTGGTGGACGTGAATGGTATTGAGAACACCATCAGCGGCCCAGCGGTCATGTTCCAGGTGGACCCGACGGTGACGGCGCGGGCCGGCTTCACCCCGCAGGAAGTGGCCACCGACGCGGCTGCCGTTCTGGAAGGCGAACCGTCGCCCACGCCGGTGGTGGTCAATGACCGCGCCTACACCCTGCGGGTGCGCTTCCCTGCCGTCGACCGGGCTTCGCTGGATGCCATGAAAAACACGCTGCTGGTGAGCAGCACGGGTAAAACCGCAACCCTGGGATCGCTGGCCACGCTGACCGAACTGCCGGGCCAGACGGAAATCCGCCGCGAAAACCTGCAGCGCGATGTAGCCATCACCGCTCGCCTTGAGGGGCGCGACCTGGGCAGCGGCATGAAAGACGTCATGAAAACCGTGGCCGGCCTTCACCTCCCCTCGGGTATCCGCGTGGAGTACGGGGGCACGTATCAGGAGCAGCAGAAATCGTTCGCCGACCTGGTCCTGGTGCTGGCCCTGGCCATCGTGCTGGTGTTCATCGTGCTGTTGTTCGAATTTCGCGGTTTCTCGGCGCCGGTCGCGATTCTGGCTTCCGCACTGCTCTCCACCTCTGGCGTTTTTGTGGGGTTGTTGATCACGGGCACGACCTTCAACATTTCCTCCTTCATGGGCCTGATCATGGTGGTGGGCATTGTGGCCAAGAATGGCATTCTGCTGCTGGATGCGGACCAGCACTTCCGCGGCGCGGGCATGGAGGCGCTGGAATCGGTGGTGCAGGCAGGCCGCCGCCGGCTGCGGCCCATCTTGATGACCGCGTTGGCCACCATGGCCGGCATGTTGCCCCTGGCTCTGGCCTGGGGTGCGGGCTCGCAAATGCTGCAGCCACTGGCCGTCGCGGTGATCGGTGGCATCACCATCTCCATGGTGCTCAGCCTGATCATCACCCCCGCTGTGCACTTCTATCTGAGCCGTAAAACGAGCTGAACCCGAGTCTTGGCGGCAATGCCCAAGGTACACCTCTACGCGCTGACTACTGACTCCTAAGAACTGAGCCCTGCCTTCTCCCGACATGACAGAACTATGTCCCTTGCACGATAATTGTTATGTTGCACCAGGAGTGTTTGGCCATCGCGAAGGGACGCGAACAGGACTTGGAGCAGCTGGAACAAGTGGAGACGACTCCAGCCGGTGTGCCGGTTGTGTCCGTGTCTTCCATCTGGCGAACTATCCGCGATTATGTCTTCTGGAATTATCAGCGGGGCAGCATTCACTATGACATCATGGTGACGCTCATCCTGCTCTTTATCTTTGTCACCCCGCTGTTCATCAATTTCAATGACAAACCGATTGAGCACAGCCCGCATCCAACCGCCGTGCTCGTAATCCCCGATGGACAGGAGGGTCCGGTATATCAGGTGCCCGTAGCGGCTGTTCCCGGCGAGAACGACGCGGCTATCCGTACAGAGTTGTTTCGTATCATTACACCCATCTCGGGCCAGGCCAATATCTCCCGCTATGTGAAAACGCTCGATGCCGCGGGTCAACCCGTATATCAGGTTTGGGTAAAAAAATAGCTCTCAGTATTCAGTACCTGGTACCCAGTTGTTCATGAGTGTGCGGAGATAGTCATTGACTACCAAGCAGCTATTTAGGCGTGGAGTGTGCGTCCTGACTGCGCTGGCAGGACTGGCCCTGGCACAGGCTGCGTCGCCGGCCGGCGGCAACAATTCCGCGGATCAACTGAACACGGTCCTCAGCCGCATGGATCAGACAGCGGAGAAGTTCAGGACCACGCAGGCGGATTTCACCTGGGATCAGTACCAGAAAGTGGTTGACGAGACCGAAACGCAAAAAGGGACACTTTACTTCCGGCGCGCCAAAGGGGGAATTGAAATGGCGGCTCAGATTACCGAGCCTAACAAGAAGTACGTGCTCTTCGATGACAGCAAAGTGCGCATGTACGAGCCAGCTCCGCTTGATCGGGAAACCGTCTACAACACCGGCAAAAGCAAAGCGGACGTCGAAAGTTTCATGGTGCTGGGTTTCGGGGGCGGCGGCCATGCACTCCTCAAGTCCTTTGACGTTCGCTATCTGGGCACTGAAGAAGCGCAGGGAGTAAAGGCGGACAAACTGGAACTGGTGCCCAAGTCGCAACGAACACGGAACACGTTTTCACAGATCGTGTTGTGGATTGACCCCGCCCGCGGTGTCTCGGTGCAGCAGAAGCTGCTGTCGCCGGAAGGGGACTACCGTCTCGCTAAGTACTCCAATATCCAGCTCAACCCTAAGATTCCAGACGACGTATTCAAACTGAAAACCACCAGCAAAACTACCGTAGTTTCTCCCCAGGGATAGCGGTTTGGCGCGCCCTAGTGTCGCAAAATGAACAATTTCCCGCCTTGGGGCTGCGCCGTTCATGTACTCACAAAATAAATTGGAGCCAGAGCACGCACGGGCTATACTCTAAAAATTGTCTGGCGCATCCAAGCTGACAGGAGTGTCAGACTCCTAAGGCACTGATTCTTATCATGGCTAAAGTGTTTACCATTCCCGTCCGGCCCAGTCCCGTCACCCGTAAACGTGAGCGTAAAGCCGACCCGCGCTATGTGGAAGGCCAACGCCTGCTGGTGCAGGCTATGAAGTACCTGGCGCAGTCAGATCCGCAGGGCAACCGACACGCCATCGAATTGCTGTCCGAGCACTTCCGTACCCGCTTCCGCATGAGCGATTCGCCGCTGCAATAAGGCGGAAGTCAGGGGTCGGAAGTCAGCAAGACCAAGCCTCACCCCTCCCCTCTGCGGTCTCCTCCAACTGGGGGAGTGTGTCCTTTCCTCCGGTTTCGGTCCTGGTGCCCGCGCCACGCACGCGCCAATCACGAAAGCAAAAAAAAATTCGGGGGCGGAAGTTCCGCCCCCGAGATCAACAGGTTTGAGCACCGCTCAGAAGTCGTAGCGCAAGGCGAACTGCATCACGCGCGGATTGGTGAGCAGCCCGCTAAACTTGCCGAACGCGCTGCCCTCGTCAATGGCGCCGGTGATGCTCTGTACGTCAAAACGGGTCAGGTTAAGAACGTTGAATACTTCCCAACGGAACTGCACCGTATGCCCCTCGTTGTACGGCATCTTCCAGGTCTTGTCCAAGCCCGCATCCAACCCAGCATAGCCTGGTCCGCGCAATGTGTTGCGCATGCCGCTCTCGCCGGGGAAATCATGGCGGAAGGCCTGAATTCCACTCGGCCCCTGGGGATCGGGGAAGAGATTGACGGAGCCGTCTGCGTTTTCGGTCACGCCCGTGTGGGCGGGAGCGATCTGCGTGGCAGCTCCACCTAACTGCCAGTTCGTCGGCCAAGTGCCGCCATTAAAGATGCTGACCGGGAAGCCGCTGGTCCACCGCGCCAACCCGGAAAGCTGCCAGCCACCGATAATGGCGTCCAGCACGCCGCCAGCATCACGCGCCAGCGGTCTGCCTTTGCCAAAGGGCATTTGCCAGATCCAGTTGAGATTGAACTGGTGGCGGGCATCGAAGTCCGAAACCGCTCGCAACTGGTCAGGTTGCCACGAATTGATGACCTGGCCGCCCAACCCGCCCCACTCGGTAATGCGCTCGGCGTCGGAGGAAAGGTCAATGGACTTGGAGAAGGTGTAGTTGAAATCGAACTGCACCCCTTGCGACATGCTCTTGCGTATATTCACCTGCAATGCGTTGTAGTTGGCATTACCGATGGAACGCCAGGCGTATAGCGAGTGGAACTGAGGGTCGAAGAAGGTATTAGCCCCAAACACCGAGGGGTAATAATTCACGGGAAATCCCTGGGAATCAACGATTGTCCCAGCGATGCCTGGAATGCCTGAAAAATCTGAACCCAGGAAATCCAACTGGCTAAGCGGGGTGGTTTCGTTGAACAGGCCGCAGCTGAACAGAACGAAAGCTGCTACCGCTGCATTGGTGCTGGCAGGGCCGCAACCAGGGGTGCTGTACGAATCGCCCAGCTTCAATGGGGAAATAATATCCTTCCAATAAGCCGCGGTGGGCCCAATCATGCCGGGATTGTTGGCGATCTGCGTCGGGGTGACGCCGGCAGCTGCCATTTGGCTAATGCGGCTGGCGGCTTCGAAGTAACTAATTCCGGTCTTCTTGTCCACCAGGTTGAGGGGCATGGCCAAGTCTTCCTGGCTGAGCAAGCGGTGCGCAAAGCGTCCCACGTAGGAGACGTTCAGGAGCATGTTCTTCGGCAGCTGACGGGATATGGACAAATCCGCCGTGTACGAGTACGGCGTCTTAATGGTGTCGTCCAACCCCCAATAAATGCCCAGGCCACTGCCGGAGGCGGGAGGCGTGTAGGGGAATCCTCCCGGCGGCGCGGCCGGCAGCAATCGATTTCCACTCTGATCATTCACCGGAACTGTGTTCAAACCGGTAACGCGGGGTGCGCTCGCGACCGACGGGATAGTGGAATTGGTCAGGTTGGTGGAAAGCCCAAAAGAACCGTAGCGGTCAAAGGTGTTCAGCAAGCCCGCGCCAATACGGTCATAAACCATGCCGAAACCGGCACGGATCGACGTTTTATCGTTGTCCCCGACCAGGCTCTTGAGCCAGCCTGAACTGGGACGGGGGGAGTAGGCAAAAGCCAGGCGCGGAGCAAAGTCGTGGTAATCCCAGTTGTAGTAGCCCTTGGCGCCGTTGGCCGGACCAGCCAAAGAAAAGCTGATGGGCGGCAGATTGGGAGCTACGCCGGCATTCATGTCCTGGCCACGTGTCTGAAACCACTTGCCCAGGCTGACGGAAGGCGCTACCTGCGTGCCGTTCGTCTCCCATGGCGGAGAGAACAGCGAATAACGCAAGCCGTAGGTGATGGTTAAGTTCGGCTTTACCCGGAACGCGTCCTGTGCGTAGAACTCAAACTCATTCGCTCCAAAGCGGCGGGTGACGGGAGCGCCCTGGGGCAACACGGCTCCAGTCTTGGTGTAGTTGTACTGCGCATCGAGCTGGCTGAGGATGCCAGTCAGGGCAATGACGGGCCAGTTGTAATTGAGGTTGAAATCGGTGTTGACCGCTGGGAGACCGTTGTTACCCGGATCCAGTGGGCTGGAGGTGTTGGCGATGCCGGCGGTATCCAAACCAGAGGAGTTGGTAAACGAATCGCTGAACGAGTTGAGAAAATTCGATTTGGGATTGCGGATGAACCGCACGTCTGCGCCGAATTGAAAGGTGTGCTTTCCGCGGTTCCAGGAGATGTCGTCCACGAAGTTGTGCACCGGAGTCTGGTACTTGCGGCTACGGGTAACCGCCAGTTCGGAGTTGTTGGCGCCTTCGTCGTCATTCAAGCCCCGGAAAAATAGAAATGGCTGGGAGTCATTGTTGCCGATAATTCCAATGCTTTGGCGCGTATAGCCCCAGCGGAAATTGTTGATCAGCGTGGGACGGAGCACGGCGGTATAACCCACGCTGAAGCCTTTGCTGAAGTCAGCCGTGTTGTGCAGCGGAATCTGCGAACCGGCCGGCCCGCCTTGATCAAGATAGGGCACGTCGGACTTCAGGTCATTGCGCATGGCGCCGCGCCAGAACAGGCTGTGGTTGCCATTTTCCGTGATTTTGTAGTCTAAGCGCGCGATGTACCAGTTGTTGCTAATGGGCGTTGCACCTTTGAATCGGTAGCCGACAAAATTGAAGCCGTCGCCGGCAGACACGTCGTTCGTGTGGGGAAAGGTATTGAAGTACCCTAGCATGACCTTATTTGGACCAATGCCCAGCGGATCCATACCTTGCAGCTGCGATGGAGTTAAACCGAAATATCCGGCCGGGACGGGATGTGCGGCCCCGCTAAGGCCCTTCACCATCGTAGCCGGGCACTGGGTGGCATCTTGGCACTGATAGATCGTCACCCCATCGCGCAGGGCGTCGCTGGGCACGATGCGCAAAACGCTGGCCTCTTCGCGCTGGCGCGAACCTTCATAATTAGCGAAGAAGAACAGGCGGTTTTTAACTATTGGACCGCCTACCGACCCCCCAAAGATGTTGCGGATCAGCTTCAAAGGGCTATTGGGCTGTCCTTGTGCCAGCTCCGCCTGCTTCACGAAAAAGTCGTTGGCGCTGGTAAACGTGTTGCGGTGGTACTCGTACAGCGAGCCATGAAAGCTGTTGGTGCCGCTCTTAGTAACCAGCGAAACCTGCGCTCCGGAGGATCGCCCCTGGTCAGCTCCATAATTAGTTGTGGTAGTGCGGAATTCCTGCAACGAATCTGCCGTCACCGGCAAAACTGAGGTAAATGCGTAGCCGTTCACCTGGTCGTTCACATCCACGCCGTCGAGCGTAATGTTGCTCTGATCGCTGCGCGACCCATTGACCGCGCCGCTGCGCGTATCAGTGTCTTTGTTAATGTCTTGACGGTTGCCCGTATAGACCACTCCCGCTTGCAACGTGAGCAGATCAGGGATGTTGCGTCCTTCCAGGGGAAGTTGCTTCACCTGCTGTTCGCTAAAGGTAGCGCCCAGCGAAGCGTCCGTGGTATTCACCAGGGGAGCCGCTCCCGTCACCTCGATAGTGGTTGCTGTGCCGGCCACCTGCATGCTCAGGTCGAGCTGCGCGGGTGTGTTCACCAGCAACTTCAAGTAATCCTGCTTCAGGGTGGCGAAGCCGGCCGCATCGGCAGTCAGGGTGTAACTGGCTGGTGGCACATCCAGGAACTGGTATTCCCCCTGAGGGGTAGATTTAACCGTGCGCGAATAACCGGTTTGCGGGTTCGCCAGGGTGACCGTCGCACCGGGGATTACCGCCCCTTTGGGGTCGGTTATGGTCCCGCGCAGAGAAGAAGTGCCCGTTTGGGCGCAGACGTAGGCGCTGAGCAGCCCAGCGAGTACGAAGAGGAAGATGAGCTTAGCGATGCGCATCCGGCGCTCCTAATAAGTTTTTTCTGAAGCCAGATTGTAGTGAACAGATTGGACCCGAGAATTGGACTTCTACCCTGCAATTTACTGACCCAAATCCACATGAGGATTGGGCGTTCAACTGCGATAAGAATCAACAACTTAGCCCTATCGTGTGGCGATACGATACACCAATTTACATAGCGCCAATACAGTTTTTTGTATGCGTCTAGGCTGACATTTGCCGGGTTGCGTGCTTGCAGACGAACCGCTAGAGGACCACGTATTACAATGCCAGCCGCAATGTTAATGAAAACACAGCAACTGTTCCTTGTTCTCTTTACTCTGTTGATGACCGCCAGCGCGCAGGCCCCACCGGCCGCCGGCGCGCAGCAATTCGCCGATATCGGCAACCTCAAGCTGCAGAAGGGTGAGGTAATCCGCGACTGCCGCCTCGGCTACCGCACCTTCGGACAGCTCAACGACGACAAGTCCAACGCCGTCCTCTTCCCTACCTGGTTTGGCGGGCGCACGCAGAACCTGGTGGAGCTGATCGGGCCGGGCAAGCTGGTGGACAGCACGAAGTACTTTGTGGTCGCGGTGGACGCCTTGGGCGATGGCGTCTCCTGCTCGCCTTCCAACAGCCAGGCGCAGCCGCGCATGAAATTCCCGCAATTCGGCATTCGCGACATGGTGGAGAGCGAGCACGAGCTTTTGACGCGCGTGCTACACCTCACTCATGTGCACGCAGTAATGGGCATTTCCATGGGGGGCATGCAGACATTTCAGTGGGCGGTCGCTTATCCCGATTTCATGAACAAGGCAATTCCCATCGTGGGCTCGCCGCGCCTGGCACCCTACGACCTGCTGCTGTGGCAGACGATGATTGACGCCGTCGAGCAGAACCCTTTGTGGAAGGATGGCAATTACACCCAGCAGCCCGTGCCACGCGAGGTGGAGCACATTAGCGACCTGGCACTCTCCACCCCCGAGCATTACAACCAGGAAACAACAAGGGAGAAATTCTTCGCCTCCCTGAAGGAATCACCCGAAACTCACTTTGACAGCAATGACCGCATCCGCCAGGCCCAGGCCATGATGGGGCTGGATGTGAGCGCGCCTTTCGGCGGCTCCATGGAAAAGGCCGCCGCTGCAGTGAAAGCGCCCATGCTGATCATTGTCGACGCCCACGACCACATGGTTACACCTGGCCCGGCGCTCGATTTCGCCAGGCTCAAAGGCGCCCAGACGCTGATCCTGGAGAACGACTGCGGTCATCTTGGCCCGGGCTGTGATCAGGGGAAGGTCAGTGCGGCAATTGCAGGTTTTTTGGAGAAAAGGTAGTTGGCAGGCCGCACCGGTTTCAGAGTTCAAAGTTTCAAAGTTTCAAGGCCGCCAGCCTCTTCGACGCGCGAACGCGCGAACGGAAGTTTGAAACCTGCGAAACTTTGAAGTCTGGCCCCTCAGCAGCATCCGAAGGGAGGGCGAGGTTCGCCTTCCACCTCGCGTGCCGCGGCTACGGCCGCCGCGATCAGAACAGCCAGAAGAGTTAATAGCGCCGCTGCCCACATGGTTGCCTCCGACGGGCGCTTAGTAAGCCCCGGTGTTATGTAGAACTTAGATTCCTTTTGTAAACAAGATGTTGGGCCAGCTTAAGCACTTGATTCTAAGTGACTTAGGACTGCTGTGCCCGCTTACCTTCCTGCACGAAACCAATCGGTTCTGCCCCGACCCGTAGCTTGTGTCATCCAGTTGGGAATTCGCGGACAGGCAAGATTGCGGACCAGACCCGCAAGCGAGCACCACATCCTCCTCGCTTAGGGTCGTGCGGTTTTTGCAGGGTCGGCGGGGAACTATTTCCTCCCCGAGGGATTCTTGCGGTTACTAAGGGGAACTTCAGGTGGGCAGGCACGATGGTGTCGCTAGCACGACCGTAATCATGACTGCGGAATTTCGTTCTTCCACACTTAAGAGCTAGACAGAACTGGATGATTCGAATCTTCATCGAGGTAAAACCGTGTGAGGCAGGAAAAGGTAAGCAGCAGCCGTTTCCAGCACTTTCTTCTTGTGCTGCTGATTGCAACTACGATTGGCTGCTCCTCGGTGCGTAATTCGCAACCAACAAGTGCGATGTCTCCACCTGCATCTGCGTTTAATGCAGCGCCAACTCCATCTCCGATTCTTAATCCAGCTCCTGCTCCCGCCCCGACGCCTGCTCCGACATTTACTGACCGGTTCGATACCGGCCAGCTAGACCTCTCGAAGTGGGTCGTCTCGAATTGGGGAGCGCCAGGATCGATCCCCGGCGTCAATCAAGGATCCTTTACCCCGGCGAACGTAGATCTATCGCAGGGCATGCTCTGCCTCAAACTGGAACAGCAGCAGGGTGGCACGGGCGTGATCTCGACCGGCGCGGAGTTACAAAGCAAGCAAGCCTTTGGCTTCGGCACCTACGAGTGGGTCATGCGAACCAGTTCGACCTCTACCACGCCTTATGGTGAAGGCAGCGCCGTGTCAGGGCAGATTTCATCCGGCTTTACATTTATAGACGCAAGCACCACCGAGATCGATTTCGAGATCGAAGGGCAGAACCCGGACACGGTGTGGATGACGAATTGGTTAGGCACATCTCTCAAACAATATTCGGATACCTCCTTGCCGGCACCCGCCGCGGGGAGTTTTCACCGATACAAGTTAGTCTGGTCGCCAAGTGAGATCGACTACTACGTCGATGGCGTTTTGGTTTCGACGCATACGGAGGACATCCCCCAGGTCCCCGCCTACGTGATGATCAATCACTGGGGAACGAACAGCACAGGCTGGGGTGGGCTGGCCACAGTCGGCGTGAGCCGCTACATGTACATTTCTTCATTCACCTACATAGCGGCATCGCCGATCCAGTCCTAGGCGAGTCAGATCGAAGATGATGCCGCAGTTCGTCAGTGAGAATTGAATCTATGCCCGAGCGATTCTTGTGCCCACCAGCAAGCCGGCCAGCCTGTGACCGATTGTGACGCATTCAGTTGTAAGCCCGTGCCCCTGCGCTATTTACCGCAATTCGTAGCGATGTCCGGCAACTCCTATTCCGCCTCCGCTATAATTGATGGTTTCCTACCGTCTCCCGGGTTCTCCTGGGACAAAGAGAGAGGCGCAATCATGGCTACAGTGCAAGCCCCACCGCGGGCGCGGATTCATGAAGGCCCATTCGTCAACGAGCCGTTGACCGACTTCACTCGGGAAGAGAACGCGCGCAAGATGCGAGCAGCGGTCGAAAAGGTTCGCGGCCAGCTTGGCCGCGAGTATGACCTGATTATCGGTGGACGCCGGGTGAAAACCCAGGACAAGATCAAATCCATCAACCCGGCCAAGCCCTCGGAACTGGTTGGTTTGTTCCAGAAGGCCGGCAAAGAGCAGGTGGAACCGGCTATGGACGCGGCTTTGCGGGCATTCGAAAGCTGGAGCCGCACCCCGGTCGAAGAGCGCGCCGCCATCGGGTTCCGCACCGGCGAAATCCTGCGCGAGCGCAAGTTCGAATATGCCGCCTGGATGGTCTTCGAAGTGGGTAAGAACTTCGCCGAGGCGGACGCCGACATTGCCGAACTGATCGACTTTTGCGAGTTCTACCCGCGCGAGGCTTTGCGATTGGCCAAGGCGGAGCCGCCGGTGCAACTGCCGGGCGAGCGTGACCTGCTGATGTATATACCGCTAGGCGTGGGCGCGGTGATTCCGCCGTGGAATTTCCCCAGCGCCATCATGGGCGGCATGACCTTGGCTTCCATTGTGTGCGGCAACACCGTCATCCTGAAACCTTCCAGCGACTCACCCGCTATTGCCGCGAAGTTTGTGGAGGCGCTGGAGGAGGCTGGCCTGCCCGAAGGCGTGGTCAATTTCTGCCCCGGCGCCGGGGCCAGCTTCGGCAATGCCGTGGTGGCTCACCCCAAAACGCGCTTCATCGCCTTCACCGGCTCGCGGGAAGTGGGCCTCGACATTAACAAGCGCGCCGCCGAGCAGGCTTCCGGGCAGATCTGGATCAAGCGCACCATCCTGGAGATGGGCGGCAAGGACGCCATCATCGTGGATGCCGACGCCAACCTGGATGCCGCCGTGGACGGCGTGGCTGCGGCCGCTTTCGGCTTCTCTGGGCAGAAGTGCTCCGCCTGCTCCCGCGCCATCATTGACGAGCGCATCTACGACAAGTTCCTGGAGCGGCTGAAAGCGAGGGTGGAGAAAATCACAGTGGGCGATCCCGCCAGGAATCCGGGCATGGGGCCGGTCATCAATGAAGGCTCCATGAAGTCTATTCTCGAGTACATCGAGGTGAGCCAGAAGCAGGGGGGACGGCTGCTGACCGGCGGCAAGCGCGACAGCAATGCCGGCGAAGGCTGGTTCATTCAGCCCACCGTCATTGCCGACGTCAAGCCCGGCGATCGCATCGAGCAGGAAGAGATTTTTGGGCCGGTGCTGGCGGTCATCAAATCCCATAACTTCGATCATGCCCTGCAAATCGCCAACGACACCGAATTCGGCCTGACTGGCGCCGTCTACTCCAGTTCCAAGGACAAGATTGACCGCGCCCTCCGCGAGTTCCACGTCGGCAACCTGTACATCAACCGTAAGTGCACCGGCGCCATCGTGGGAGCGCATCCCTTCGGCGGCTTCAACATGTCGGGAACGGATTCCAAATCCGGTGGCCCGGATTATCTGTACCTATTCACCCAAGCCAAATCGGTGGGAATTAAAACCACCTAAGTTTTTGCAGCAGATATGGGGCGAGCTGCGGCTCGCCCTTTCGTTGCAACGCCTCCCAAGGGCTGACCGCTGGTCGAACTAAGCTGGCCAGCTCTTCTTGCTCTCAGGAAGCAGTGTTCTTTACGGTAAAGATTGACACACCTTATCCGCCTGCTGGACAATGCGATAGCTGGTGAGGTTCTCGCAGGCTGCGCGCCCCTCTGGTGCGGAACTGGCGAAGTGGATTATGGCCAGAATTTTATGCGTGGACGATGAACCAAATGTGGTGGCGCTGAAGTGTGCCATCCTGGAATCCGCGGGCCACGTGGTGACTACCGCCACTTCGGCCCACGACGCGATCGCCAAGCTATCTCACGACATCTACGATGCTGTGGTCACCGACTGGCGCCTGGGAGATGCCAACGGCCGTGCCGTGGTACAGGCCGCCAAGAACCGTCCTGCCCTGCCCGTGGTGGTGGTCTCTGGCTATGTGGCGGAAGCCTTCCAGGCCGCCGAACCTCTCGCCGATCTCTACCTGGAAAAGCCGGTCAATCCCGACGAGTTGGTCACCATCGTCAATGAACTGCTCAAAACCGGCGAAAAAGCCGCGTCGTAAACCCCAGTTCTCAGTTCCCAGTTTTGCCAGTTCACGCGACACCTCCCGAAGCCAGTAGTCTGCCGCTTTCAATTTTTTGTGGATGGGCGCTGAGACTTGCGCACGAAGGCTACGATGCCAAGCCCACCGACGACATAAATCAAGATGCCACCATAAACAACATAAGGCTCGATGGAAGCCGGATAGGGGTGGCCTAACGGGCGAGGCAGCACCGCCGCCATAAACACGACTAGGAGTATCACCCACAGAAGGCGGATAAGGTTCTTGCCCTTGGGCATCATTAGCGTGAAATCATACACACCGTTGAACGTTCGAGAATAGTTTTCGCTCTTTACCGGTCGGACAGGGCCTAAAGTCAGGCGATTGCCAAATAGGGGCGGTCAAAGGAACCATGAAACAATGCAAAGGTGAGCGCAACAGCAGTCGCCGCTATAACCAAAGCTATTGCGATAAGCGAACAACGTCGAATATTCATCGCCAGCACTTCTCTTCATCACAGCCAAGTTCCACGATGACATGAAAACAGGTTTTATCAATCTTTACAATTCAGTGAGACATTGCAAGAAAAAAACGCCGCGCCCGAAGGCGCGGCGACGTGGCACTCGCAAAATCTGCTTAGTTGGCCTGGGGAGCGGGCGCGGGCGTCATGGTGGCCGCTGTAGCCGCTGCCGCTTCCGCCAGGATGCGGTGGTGAATAGTGAACAATGCCAATTCCAGCCGATCGGACACGCCGATTTTGTCATACACATTGCGCAGGTAATTCTTGATCACCTGCTCGGTGGTCCCTAGCTGGGTGGCGATTTCCTTGTTCTTGTAGCCCTGCACGATCAGAGCAACGATGCGCAGTTCCTTGGCAGTCAGCCGGTCGCGCACCCGCAAGCCCACCATATCGTTCTCTGTCAGCTCCGTGGGCACAGCCAGATCCTGCACCCAGGTTTCGCCACCGGCAACCTTGCGTACGCATTCCACCAGCGCCGGTCCGGTCACGTTGCGGTAGACCACACCCTGCGCGCCGCTGCCCAGGAAGCGGCTGGAGGTCTCGCCGGTATCGGCCAGCACAATCACCCGGGTCTTGTACTTGGTGGCTGCCTGCACAATGGGCGTGAGGTCGGGATGGAAATTGCTAGCCACTACCACCACGGCAGCGCGAAACTTATCCACCGCCATGTGCAACTGTTCGAGGGTCTGGGCCTGGGCGACAATTCTCATGTCGTCTTCCACCGCCAAAACTTTGGCGATGCCCGCCCGGAATATTGCCTGATTATCGGCCAGAATCAGCTTCAACATGGCGCGCGGCCTCCGCTGTGCTAAGTGTTGCGAACAAACTCATACGAATCAATCACGCAGGCTACCCCGCGATAATTCTCTCCATTGCGACCCGGAGGCGGGTTATCGGTACGCACCACCCGCCCGCGACCCTGAATGGTCACGTTGTGTTCTCCGCCGGTTACTTCCGGCGGCAAGGTGATTTCAAACTCTACTTGCGAACCAACATCAAGCGAGGCGTCTCCCTGGATGTACACTCCGGCGGCGCTCAGGTTGCCGGTCACCGTTTTGTGCTCATCTCCGGCTTGAGCTTTGTGAACACGAATTGGCAGTTGCAAAGGGAAACGTTTGCCGGTCCGGTTTTCCGACACGGGACCTCCTCCCGTCCAAGCCCGTCCGATGGGCCATTGACTGGGTTGTAAGCTTGGCGCTTGCAAGCCTTATACCACGCTTGAGGGCGGGATTAAAAGCAAGATGTACCGAAAGGCGTAAGCACGTAGGTTCCCATGACTTTAGTAACTGCGTGGGTTCGGGAGATGCGGTAGCTTGTAGTTAGCAGTCGGTAGTTGGTAGTCGGTAACTCCAACCAGCCGCTGGCTGATTTACCAGTAACAGCTACTAACCACCAGCTACCGCCTTTCAGTCGCGCGTGAGAATGCCGCCAAAACCGTAACCGAGCATCAGCCCGCACAGGCCAACCACGGCGGAAGCCGGCCAGAGGTAACGGCGGGCATTGCGCCGCAGATCAAGTTTCTCGCGCATTTGCAGGCGCAGTTCAGCTACCGAATTATGCAGGCGCCGGCGCTCTTCCGCGGCCCGTAGTTCCAGCAGATTAGTCGGAATATTGCTCGCGCTCATACCTGTGTCCTCGCCTCATGCTGCAGCCAGATTTGGTCTTCTTTCAGCACCTTGATGGTTTTCTTGGGCAGGATGCCCTGAGCCCGCAGCTCTTTCAGTCCAAACACAGCGGTCATGCCTCCGATAATCGAGTACAGCACCGCCACGATGATGAAGGACAGGAACCAGCGAAAGGGATTGCCGTAGAAAGCCACGGAAATCAGGCCCACCAGGCAGAGCGTGAACAGCAGAAACGCGGTTGTCAGAAAGATGATGGCCGTGGCCAGCATGGGCAGCGCGGCCTTGAAGGTGCGCATCTTTTCGCCCAATTCCGCCTTCAGCATAGAGATGCGGGTCTGCAGAAATTCTTTGAGTTCGTCCTTAACCTCATTAACGACGCCGGAAAAGCTGCGACCGTTGAAATTTACTGTTTGATCAGCCACGTTTCCCCCTTCCTAAGCGTAAGAAAACTCCCAGCAGAAATGCCGCTCCGCCAATCGCACCGATGACGGCCAGCGGCCGCTCGTGGCTAAAGCGGGTTGCGCGCAGGCGAACCAGGCGTGCGCGTTCCACCGCCAAGTCCTTTGCATCTTGCGCCATCCGTGAAGCCTTGAGACGCGCATCCTCCAGCGCTGCCGTAGCTCGGCTCCTGGCCTCCCCGACAACAGCACCAGCCCGCTCTTTGATCTCCTCGACCTTCTCCTGAGCGGCCTGCATCTTGTCTTGGGCCGTCTGTTTTATCTGCTCGGTGGTAGAAGGGCCACCCGGCATCCCTCCGCCACGGATTACCGTGAAGCGGTCGCGCGCGTTCTGTACCTGGCGCGTGGCGCTGCCCAGAGCACTGCCGATGGCCTCTGCCGCCTCATTCAGGCGGGGGTTCGAGCGGGTAGTTGCTGCTGGAAGTTCCCGCTCCGGCTCCAACGCCGGAATATTCGGCGGGAGCGTCTGTTCTGATCTTCTGGTTTCAGCCATAGGAATCCTTCCTGACTAGAACCTGCTTTCATCCTGCTTTACGTTGGATGTGAATATGAGACGCCGTGTTTGCAGGGCTGGTGATTCGCAGACGGAAGGGGTACTCAGGATTCAGAGCCGGAATTCACTTCGGGGCTGCTCAGTGAAGGCAGACAAGCCCAGTTTGAGGGGAAATAGCAATTCATCGCAGGCCGGGCGGTGTGGCACTCTTCCCATCAGAACGCTCCCCCGCCTCCGCCCCCAAAGCCGCCGCCGGAGAAGCCGCCTCCGCCCCCAAAGCCGCCGCTACTCCACCCTGAGCCGCTGGAACTGGCGCGTGGCGCGGAGACGAATACCTGGTTCATGTCGTATGCCATGCTGTGCATGCTGTTGGAGAACAGGATGGGATTAAACAGCACGCCATTGGGCGAGACATACCAACTGGGCTGGTTTTGCACGATACCGGCGAAAGCTTGTGCCCAGTGGTGCTCCACGCCCAAAGCCATGGCAAAGGGCAGGAACTTTTCGAAGGTGTTGGGAGGCATGCGCTTGATGCGGTCAGCATCCACCCGGTTCATGAACTCCTCAAATCCCAGGATCGCCACGCGGGTACGCACCCCTTTTGCGGTCTTGCAGGTCATCTGCCGTCCGAACAGCCAGATGATGAGCGCGGCAATGGCGATCGTGATGACCGCCAGCGGCACCGAGCCAAATACATCGGCCGCCCCGGTTAGTGCCAGCAGGATGAAGGGCGCGCCTGCCAGCACCGCAACCCCCAGCATGTAGGCATTGGCGGAGTCAGGGTCAATCAGGTACATGCCCTTGCGCCGCAAGGCTGACATTACGTCGTCGCGAATCACGGGAACAGCGGTGTAGAAGCGGTTCTTCAGGCTGGAGAGCCGCGTCTCAGTGGCTTCGCCGGCAAAGATGTTCTCCAGCATCACGCGCTCATGCGGCGCCAGCCCCGTCCACTTCTGCCGCGGAACAAGCAGGTGGAGAACGTAGTCCTTGTGGTGGAAGAGAAGGCCCTTGTCCACTGTTTCTTCGATCTTGATGAAACCGCGCACCGCCAGATCCACAATGGTAGAGGTGATGTCGCGGGGATTGACCTTATCGTCAATGAGTGACCCCACCTCAGCCGGCGTCATGTCCGTGGGCGGCTCGTACATGGGCGCGACCGAGAGCCCGGGGTTGGGATCGCGTCCCTTGAACCACCACAAGCAGAACATCACTAACAGAGCCCAGGGCGGCAGCAGCACAAGCGGATTGCTGCGCAAGAACCAACTCGCCCGGCTCAAGGGGCCGGGCTCCTGCAAAATGCTTTTGGGAATGTAGATGTCAATGGTCAGGCCGCCGCTCATAGGCAGCGGATTTGTGGTCTCAAACCGGACGCTTGCGCCATTCACCTCGGCGGTGGCGTCGTGACTCGCGGAACCGTACACGCCAGTGAATGCCTGGGCCCGCAAGCTGCCATCGGCATTCTGCGGGAGCTGCACGAAGGCGGAGGCGTGGTCAATGGGCACCGGCCAGTCATTGCCGGTCACATTCCAGTAGAACTCGTCATAGCTGGGAAAGTAGCGGACCGCATTAGGAATGCTGTAGTCAATTTCCACCGTTTTGGTGGTGTCCTCAGCCCCAGGAGTGTAGATCTTGAGATGACGATAGCCGTTGCGGATGCTGGATTCATATTTCAGTTTGTTCCCGGAGCCGTCCGTGACTCCAGTGATCTTTAGAAAGAGGCGGTAATTGGTGCCATGCGGGCCCGGATATTCGAGGGGAATGTCGCGATAAATACCGTGGTAAATGCCGCTGAACGCCACACTGATGCGCTCGCTTACGGTGGCCCTGCCCTGATGATCGAGGTTGACGGTGGAGTGGAAGTCGGAAATCCGCCAGTCCGCATGCGCCGGCACCACGCTCCACGCCAGACAGCAGAAAACAAGAAGAGACCGAAGCGCGGGAGCGAACTTGCACTTGCCCAACATCAGAACTTCACAACAACGTTCTCGCGGTCAGCCGGCGTCTCCAGTTCGAAGTACTGGCGCGGCTGAAATCCCAGCATGCTGCCGAAAACGTTGGTGGGGAAGGTCTGCAGCTTGGTGTTGAAGTCTCGCACCACGGCGTTGTAGTAGCGGCGCGCGTTCTGAATGTTATCTTCGGTCTGGGTCAGCTGCCCTTGGAGCGCGGTGAATTCTTCCGAAGCGCGCAGCTGCGGATAGTTCTCCGCCACCGCCAGCAGACCGCGCAAAGCCTGTGTCAACTGGCCTTCCGCAGCCGCCCGGTCCGCCGGACTGGTGGCCGACATCGCTGCCGAGCGGTACTTGGCAATATTCTCGAAGGTGCCTTTTTCGTGGGCGGCATAGCCTTTCACCGTTTCCACCAGGTTGGGAATTAAGTCGTGCCGCCGTTTGAGCTGCACGTCAATATCCGACCAGGAGGCGTCCGCGCGCACGCGCAGGCGGATCAGGCCGTTGTACATGGCGATGAAAAAACCCACCACCACGACGATGACGATTAGAACAATAATCAGGGCCATTCCAGGCTCCAGAGACTCGGTTTGGCGGGTCCCGTACAGGGCAAGTTATCACAGCGGCGAACAAGGGAGCCAGTGCTGAGTAGAACTGCTGCCGGCCCTATTCTGTGGGCTCAAATTTTATCTCTACCGTTTCCGTGGTCGGGTCCGCGCCCGGCTCAAACTTCCACTTGTCGATTACCCGCATGGCCGCTTCGACGAAGGCAGGGTTCCCGCCTACCGCTCTGGCCGACTTGACCTTGCCATTAGGCTCGACGATTACCACCAGCTTGACCGCGCCTTTGATGTTGAGCTGGCGTGCCAGCTCAGGGTAGGAGGGCAGAACCTTCTTAAGCACCTTGCGAGTGGGGTGATGTTCCGCCGGCACGTCGGCGCCGGCCAATGGCGCGCCACAGATGATTGTCAGGAGAAAGAGAAGCAAAACGCAAGTTAGTTTTCGGGTCATGTCGTTCAGGGTCGGCACAAACGTGAAAAGGCGTGCCGCGAATATGCTCGTGCCTACCCTTGAATTGTTTCAAAGGAAAAGTACCTGTGCCTAGGTGACCAAAGGGATGGAACGTTCACGGCTCGGTTGTTGCGCAGATAAGTTCTACGGCGCCTGCACCACCACGAAGGCGGTACTGCCGCCCCGGTTCACTAGCAGCACAATTGTTTGATTTCCAGCTGCCCTGACCTCTCGTTCATATTGGGAAACGCTGTCCACAGGATGACGATTCACCTGCTCGATAACGTCGCCGCGCTGCAGGCCGGCAGCTTCGGCGGCACTACCCGAGGCGACGTTTGCCACGACCACACCCTTGGTGTCACCAGGCAGGCCCAGTTGCTGCAGGATGTCGGGCGTTAAATCCTGCACCGCCACGCCCTGCATCAGGGTTGGCTGCTGCTCACCGGACCCTGCACCCGCACGTTGCTGGTTCTCCGGCTGCTCGCCTAGAGTCATGGTTACGTCGCGGGCCGCGCCATTGCGCAACACCTTCAGGTGTACGGTCGTCCCCGGCCGCATTTCGCCCACCTTCAACTTCAGATCATTGGCGCCCTGCACAGGCTGGCCGTTCAGTTGGGTGATAACGTCTCCTCGCTCCAGGCCCACTTTGGCCGCCGGGCTATTGGGCTGCACGTCGCTGACAATGGCTCCCTGGTTTGCGGGTACACCGTAGGTCTTGGCTACCGGGGCAGAAATGTCCTGGATTCCCACTCCCAGAAAGCCGCGCGTCACCTTCCCGTATTTCAGGATCTGGTCCATGATGTAGCGGGCCAGGTTGATGGGAATGGCGAACCCGATACCCTGGTTTCCGCCGCTGCCGCCGGAGAGGATCGCGGTGTTGATGCCAATCAACTCTCCACGCGCGTTAATCAGTGCCCCACCGGAGTTGCCGGGATTGATGGCGGCGTCGGTCTGGATGAAGTCCTCGTAATTCTCAATACCCAGCTGGCTGCGCGCGGTGGCGCTCACAATGCCCATGGTCACGGTTTCGCCGATGCCGAACGGGTCCCCGATGGCAAGCACATAATCCGCTACCTGCAGCTTGGAGGAATCGCCAAAGGTCACTGTGGGCAGGTTAGTGGCCTGGATTTTCAGCACCGCGATGTCCGTCTTCTGGTCGGTGCCCACCACCTTGGCGGTGTATTGCTGCTTGCTGGGCAGGAACACTTTAATATCGGTTCCCTTGGCCACGACGTGGTTGTTGGTAAGAATGTACCCATCGTGGGTCACAATGACCCCTGAGCCCAGCGCTTCTTCGCGCTGCGGCCGAGGCTGCGGCATCTGTCCCCCGAAAAACTGCTGGAAAAAAGGATTGTTGAAGAAGGGGTTTAGCTGGTTGCCCTGCGGCCTTACCAGGCGGGAGGAGGAAATGTTCACCACCGCCGGCAACACCGGCTTGACCACGTCGGCGAAGCCCCTGCTGTTGGACGGCCCGTCGGCTGCTGCGCGTTCGGACACATAAACCGGCACCACGTTCGCGGCATTGCGCATCCCTGCCCAAGCCGGAATCACCCAGCCCAGCACTCCTCCAATCACCAGGACAATTACTGCGGCAAGAATGGCTGCAGGATAACCAAGGCGGACCACTTTCTCTTTCATGGATAACGTTATCTCTCTCTTCTCAGGTGTGCTCTGTTTTGAAAAATAGTTCCCTGTACTTCCCAGATTGCGATTGTCCCCGGGAGCGAATGGATGCCTGCCGGCCTCAAGGCAGACCGGCAATAAATCGTATCACGATGTTTTCAGGCTTGAGAACAGCGTTGGCGATGGAGGCGAACGGCGGAGGAGTTAAAAGCAGCTACTGGGTGGGAGCGTAGTAGCCCGGGCGGGAGCGGACATGCACCTTCTTGTTGAGGGCGGAGATCTCGATGGAATGGTAGCGGCCGTCGGCCGACAAATCAGCCGGCCTGTAGGCCAGCGAATATTGACTGCGCAGTTCCTCTTCAATGGCGGAAAAGGACTTGGTAATGTCGTTCATTTTGTAGGGAAAGAAGGCGCGTCCACCGGTGTAGGTGGCGAGTTGCTCGAGCACGCCATCGCCCCGCAGGACCAGGCCGCTGTCGTCGGTGCTGATGGCGTAAATGACCACCTCGGCGCGCTGCGCCATCTGGATGGCAGCGCCCAGGCTCATCTGACTCTGGTTATCTTCCCCGTCGCTGAGCACGATGATGGCGCGCCGCACCGGCCGCTCATCTCCGGTCTTAAGCAGCTTTTCCTTGCAGGCCAGATAAATGGCATCGTACAGCGCTGTGCCTCCGCCCGCCTTCAGGTTGTAAATTGCCGAAGACAGTTGTGCGTTGTTGTCCGTAAAATCCTTCATCAGCTTGGCATGGCTATTGAAGCCGATCACGAATGCGCGATCAACAACCGGCCGCACTACCTGTTGGAGAAAAGAGATGGCGGCGTTCTGCTCAAAAGCGAAGCGGCTTTTCACCGAGCCGCTGTCATCCACCAGCAGACCCACGCGCAGAGGCAGATTGGTTTCGCGGCGAAAATCAAGAATGCTTTGCGGGGGCTGGTTGTTGTCCAGCACCCGGAAGTCGCCTTCCGAGAGGTCGCGCACAAACTTGCCGTGCCCGTTGGTGGCGGTAAACACGACATTCACCTCATCCACCCGCTTGTGAATGGTCATGAGGACCGAACTGCCCGCCTGTTCAGGATAAGCGGCGGTGTCCGAAGCTGTGGCCTCGCTGCCCAGGTAGGGCTGGCTGGGATCCTGCCCCGCAGGCAACTGAGCGTGGGCTCCCATAGCTGCGAAAGGCAACAGGAGAGCGGCGGCGAGGCTGAGAAGCAAAAATTTCATAAAAGGTGCATTTTCTGCCGTTTTGCGCGGCGCAAACGCCGCCCAAATGATTTAATGCACTTTCAATGCCAAGGGGAACTCTAGGTCACGGCGGAGAGGAAGCCAAGTTACAAACGGGGAACAGACTTTCGTTACACACCGCTGATTACGAGTTAAGATGTCAATTCCATCCTGGAGGTTTCATGAAAAAGCTGCTCGCGCTGCTGACTTCCGTACTGTTACTAGCCGCCCCTCTGCTGGCGGCCAAGGACAATGAAAAGGAGCAGGATCGAGTCAAAGATGCCGGTCAGGTGCTCAAAGAGATCATCAACATCCCGGATGATATCCCCAAGGACCTCTTCGACCGCGCCGAATGCATCATTGTTCTGCCTTCGGTGAAAAAATTTGCCATAGGGCTGGGTGGTAGCTATGGCCGCGGCGTAATGAGTTGCCGCACCGGCCAGCATTACACCGGTCCTTGGAGCGCGCCCGCCATGTATGCGCTGGAGGGCGGCAATATCGGCTTTCAGTTGGGCGGCCAAGCCACGGATTTCGTGCTGCTGGTGATGAATCCCCACGGGGCGGAGTCGCTGCTCAAGACCAAGGTGAAGCTGGGCGCCGATGCCGCCGCAGCCGCGGGCCCCAAAGGCCGCGCCGCCACGGCGGCGACCGACGTAGCCATGCGGGCCGAGATTCTTTCCTATTCCCGCTCGCGCGGACTGTTTGCCGGCATCTCCCTGGAAGGTTCCACCCTGCGGCAGGATAATAGCGCCAACGAGAAACTCTACGGACGCAAAATCACCGCCCGCGAAATTGTGCGCGAGCACCGCGTAGGCGTGCCGGCGAGCGGGCAAGAACTGGTGTCGCTGCTCAACCATCATTCCCCGAAAAATCTCTCCGACCCCAAGTCGCTGGAATAATTATTGAGTCCCGCAGGGAGATGAGATCTCCTGCGGGACTCCTTTTCTTGCCGCTGACCTCTGAATTTTGCACCCGGTACCTTGCTCAAGCAGCGGCTGACGGTTCTTCCGCCTTGACCAGCGGAACGTTAACCAGGTGTTCACTCAAAAACCAGACTTGCAGTTCATTCGTTCGCAGCACCTCACTGACCAGAAGGTCGTTGCTGCCGTCATCTCCAAGTTCAGAGGCGCGGCGAGCCAGCGTGCGCGTCTGGCGGATAATGATTTGGTGAGCGTCCAGTAGGCGCGACAATTGAACGGGGACCTCTTCCCGCCCGCGGGGCGGACGCTCGATTTGCGTGATTTCAGCCACATCCGCGGCCATGGCCAGGCTGACGCCGCCCAGCAGCTGAATCCGTTCCGCAATCGCATCCACTAGCTCCACCTGCTCGTCGTAATGCTTGTCGTACAAAAGATGCAGCTGATAGAAAGTGGGGCCGGCGACCTGCCAATGGGATTTCTTGTACAGGTCGCGCAGAGTCATGGTATCGGCCAGCAACTGGTTGAGCTGCTCCGTCATCTCCAGCCGTACGGGTTCCTCCAGTTCAAGCGGAAGGGCGTGGTTCACGGTTCCGTATACCTGGATTTCGCGGGCATGCTGATGAAGGCGGGGCTGGGCGCTGGGTCTGCTGGCGGTGTTCGTGTGCATCTGTTTCTTTGCCATTAGGCTGCTCCTTCAATGATTTTTTCTGGTTTAAGAATCTCTCCTTCGCGGTTTCGCATGTCGGTTGTGCGGACAGCTAAAAAGATTGCCGTGGAAAGACTAGAACGGACCCTGGTGAAAATTCGAAATTGGGTTTGGGAGTTGCCGGGCTTGCTGACACCCGGACCGACGGCACGTACAAAACTTCCGCAAGAGTATACCCGGTTCAGCTGGTTTCTTGCTTGGCTGCAGTGAACTCAGCTTAGTCCGCGCACTGCGCGCGGAATCCCGCTCGCCTGATCGAGCATCTTAGAGTTGTTCGTCGCACGCCAAACTGAGAAGATTTCTCCCGCCAACAAGTGGGCTCATGATTTCCCGGTTCATCACTAAGACCGCCGCTATCACGACGGTGGTGGTGGTAAGCAATGCCGTGGGCAATTACGCTCTCGGTAAGGGTATGCAGGAGGTGGGGCACCTGGTGACCTGGCAGCCCGGCCCCTATCTGCAGGCCTTCACCGACCCGTGGGTCATTGCCGGGGTGGTCCTGCTGATTGCCTGGCTCATCTTCCGCCTGGCGCTGCTTAGTTGGGCCGATTTGAGCTATGTCATTACGGTGACCTCCACTTCGTACATTCTCAGCGCCCTGCTGGGGAAATTCTTCCTGGCGGAAGAAGTCTCGGCCCTGCGCTGGGCAGGCATTGTGCTGATCACCGTGGGAGCGGTGTTTGTGGGCGAAACCTTTCCCAGCACCACTGACGAAACCGGAGGGTTGGCGGAGGAATGATGCGTTGGCTCCTGGTGGCGTTGATTGTGGGCCCGGGCACCGTGGGCGACCTGCTCACCACCGTCGGTATGAAGCGCCATGGCGAGGTGAACGACTTCACGGTTCGCGGCCTGGCGCGGCTGTTGTGGCAGTTGTCCCGCAATCTCTACATCATCCTCGGCATCGTGGCCATGGCCATCTCCTTCTTTGCGCTCATGGATCTGCTTTCCATCGCTAAACTGAGTTTTGCTATTCCCGCCACCGCCTCCAGCTACCTGCTGGAAACCGCTCTGGCCAAGTATCTGCTGGGAGAAGAGGTGGGTTGGAAACGCTGGGCAGGCGCGTCCCTGGTGGCCATTGGGGTGATGCTGATCTCGATATAATTCAGTTTCAGAGTTTCGAGCTCAAAGTTTCCAGAAGTCCAGAGGACATCACGAAAGATGCGGTGCCGGCAGCGTAAGCCGGGCGGCGGGGCCGGAATTCTGGCCCTTACCGCTCAGGCCCAGAAACACCAGCCCAGCCACTATCAGCAGCGTAGCCAGGCTCTTGCCTACCAGAGTCCAGCCGCGAAAGTTCTCGTGCAGCCAGCGCGGATATAACCGGGTTAGGCCGTAGGCGCCGAGGAAGATGATGGCATAGCGCACCCCAGAGATGGCGTCCACCACGGCGGGATGCGCCAGATCAATGGCGTAGAAAATCAGGAACGAGCCCACACCGGAGACAAAGCGGTTTACGAAATACCAGAAGCGGCTGCTGGGCTCAGCCTTTTCGGAATCAGTGAAGATTTGCTGTCTCCACCCTGGACGTACCAGCAGTAGCATGGCGCCGGCAAAAGTCCCAACCGTAAAGATCACGTACCCGCTTACAAAGTTGGTGTTGTCGAACACCACCTTCTGCAGCACGTTGACGAGCCCAAACAGTCCGGAGGCCAGCAGGATGGCGGGGAGGATCCGCCGCAGGTTCAGCTTTTCCGATAGAAACATTACGAACCCGCCCGCTACCAGCAGTGCGAACGCCAGCAGATTGCCATGGGTCAGGTAGGGGTGCCGCAGCAGTGGAATGGCTATCAGCGCGGTAGCGACCGGGGAAAAACCTCCCATGACAGCCAGAGTCTGAGAAGCTTCGCCGCGTTTGAGAGCCGCGTAATAGAACCACACCGCAGCCAGATGGAGTATTCCAGTGGCAAACGCCAGAAGGCAAATGGAGAGCTTCGGCCAGTGGAAGCCGAAGGGGGCCAGCAGCAGCCCGAAGATGCTGATCGCGCCCAGCCAGAATACGTAGGACACCAGGTTCGTGGTTTCCGGCTGCCGGAGCAGCACCTTGTCCCAGACCAGGGAAATACCGATCAGACCATTGGCGATGATGGCGATAAATACCCCGTTGCGGAGGAAATCCAGCGCGGCGGGAAGCGAAAGGGCGATCGCGGCGCTATGGGGAACAGAGTTCATGCGGGGCGCCGTTCAGGATAAGTCACGCAGACTGCCGCAGCGGTGTGGAAGTGTCGCTGGGAAAGAGCACGGGCTGCAGCAGAACGCGGCGTGCCTGCTCGCAGGTCAGTGGCTGGTCGGCGGAAAATAGCTCTGCCTTACCGGCGGCGGCGATGTGGATGGAGAAGAAGCCCCCGTCCGGAGCAGGCACACTCTCTCGCGTAGCTTCAAACTCGTAACGCAAATGGCGGTCAGGCAGGTCAGCCTGAATACGAACCTGCAATCCCGTGGTGGGATCGGAGATCGCAGCCTGCTCCTGCTCGGTGGCGTCAAAGATGGCGGCGCCGCCCCAGCGGTTATATTCGTTCACGTCCGCCTGCAACCCGTCGCGCAGCTCCAGCCACAGGTTAGCGATGGCATGCTGCCGCGCTTGGTCAGGATCTTGCGAGGGCTGTGCTGCCGGGGAGCGCCGGGAATATTCTTCTGTTATCCAACCCATGACGCATGAGTTGTGTTGCCTCGGCGCGCGCTCTGAGTTGCCCTTAAACCCCACACCTGGAAAGAATTGCGGCGGAAAATTTTCTGCCCCTCAAGAACGCTTTCACCCGTCTAATAAATAGGCGCCGGAGTCAGTAGCAAACCCGCGAAAGGCGGCTCCTTCCCGCGCTGGACTGGGTTCCAGGAGAGGGGTATAGTCGCGCTTAACAAGCTGCCCTGGATTCCTGCAAACCAGCCAAAACCGGTATGGATAGGGCAGCAAGGGGCTGACGGACAACTACCGTGAAGCGGTCCTGCCTCTAAATAGGTCGAGGACCAGCTGACAAGCGGCCACCGGTTACATTCTGGGCGCAGGTAAGGGGCTTGCACTCAGCAGGGGTACATTTATGATTCGCCGTGCAATTTCTCTGGTTACGGCACTGGTTTTCGTGTTCAGCACGTATACCTTCGCGGCCGCCAACGACTCCACCGTTAAGACCTATCACGATGGCGGCCTGCGGGACATTTCCGCCATCGGCAACCGCAATGTGGGTTGTGGCGAAGGCGTTGGGAACTGGTACAGCATTGAAAAACAGGTGCAGATGGGCAAGCAGTTCGCAGCCCAGGTGGAATCCAGCGTTAAGCTCATCAACGATCCCACTGTTACCGAATATGTAAACCGCATTGGCCAGAACCTGGTGCGCAACTCCGACGCCAAGGTTCCCTTCACCATCAAGGTGATTGATTCCGACGAAGTGAACGCTTTCGCCCTGCCGGGCGGGTTTTTCTACGTCAATTCGGGCTTGGTTCTGGCTGCAGACAATGAATCTGAACTGGCAGGCGTGATGGCCCACGAGATCGCCCACGTGGCTGCCTGCCACGCCGCCCGCGAGCAGACCCGCGGCCAACTGGCAAACCTGGCTTCCATCCCACTTATTTTCGTGGGCGGCGGCCTGGGTTATGGCGTCTACAGCGCGGCCAGTGTGGCGTTGCCCATGACTTTCCTGCGCTTCTCCCGCGGCTTCGAGGCGGAAGCCGATTACCTGGGCCTGCAGTACCTCTACAAGTCGGGGTACGACCCGCAGTCGTTTATAGCGTTCTTTGAAAAGTTGAAGGCCCAGGAAAAGAAGAAACCCGGATTCCTCTCCAAGGCCTTCAGCACGCATCCCCAGACGCCGGACCGAATCGAGAAGTCGCAGCAGGAAATTGCGCACCTGCTTCCCCCGCGTCCGGAGTACGTCGAAGACACCTCCGAATTTGAAGATGTAAAAGCGCGGCTGGCGGCAATTGAGAACCGGCACAAGATCCAGAATCCGAAAGACAATCGGCCCACTCTGCGCCGCACCACCGGCCCTGAGGATCAGAAGAAGGATGATGGCCGGCCCACGCTGAAGAAGCGTGGCGACAGCTAGGGCCCGATTCACAGCGGACACGCTATAGGCGCAGGAGCAAGGCTCCTGCGCTTTTGCTTTCGCTGGACCTCAAGCCGTTCAGGGACGGCTGAAAATCGCTCGCGCCAGCACCCAGGCGATATAGGCCAGCACCACCGTTTCCGCCAAGTCGAAGACCTGCACGCCGAACAGAATGCGCCCCCGCGCCCACTCCCCGCCCGCTTCCGTCAGCCACTCCCGCCTCCGCTCCGCCATGGCCCAGCCCGCCACATGCAAAACGGCCATAACCACCAGCGGAACCAGCAGAAACCGCCCGCGCTGCCACACCACATACGCCATCAGCGCCAGGTAGTAGGTACCTTCAAATCGAAAGATGTTAAGCACGCTCAACCAATCCGGAGCCTCGCTGGCCCAGGCGCGACGCAATAGACGCGTGCTGATCAGGTGCACCAGAATCATGGCCGCGGTGAACGCCAGAAGTAGCGCGCTAACCAGCCTCATCCCAGCCCCGCCTGGCGGAGCTGCTCTTCGCTCATGCCGAAATAGTGTCCTAGCTCGTGCATCACCGTCTTGCGCACCTGGTCGCGAATCTCCTCGTCGTTGCGGCACACGGCTTCTATATTTTTTTGGTAAAGCACAATGCGGTTGGGCGCGGTCACAATATCCCATACGCTTTTCTGCGTCGCCGGAATTCCCTGGAAAATGCCCAAAAGCAGGCGCCTGGGTCCGCCGCGCGGGCCATGGCGAAGCCGCATCTGCCCCTCGGGCTCATCCTCCACCATGATCGCCAGGTTCTCCAGCTTGTCGCGAAACATGGCAGGCAGCTCCTGCAGAGCCTCCTCCATCAATTCGACGAACCGCTCGCGCTCCATGCCTGTATGGTATCCGCAGCAGGCGGCTTGTGCGAGATCTGTGGCAGCATCGAACTGGGCAACGGTTGGTATCATGCAGGGCCGGAGGTTTGGTAAGCGAAATGACAACGGGCGGTAGCAGCCTGGGCAGCGCACGCTCACGGCCCACGATCGTGGTGGGCAGCGGGCCCAACGGCCTTACCGCCGCCATCGTACTCGCGCAAGCTGGTCGCCGCGTCACTGTTTACGAAGCGGAACAGAGCATTGGCGGCGGCTCGCGTTCCGCCGAGCTTACCCTTCCCGGATTCGTCCACGATGTCTGCTCCGCCATCCATCCCCTGGGCATCGGCTCGCCCGTGTTCCGCACCTTTCCCCTGGATAAATTTGGCTTGGAGTGGGTACATCCCGACATTCCTCTGGCCCACCCGTTGGATGATGGGAGCGCCGCCGTCCTGGCGCGCTCGGTAGAGGAAACCGCTAGCCGTTTGGGTGAGGACGCCGCCAGCTATCGGCGGCTGATGAATTCCGCAGTGCAACACTGGGACGAAATGCTGGCCCTGGTGCTCGCGCCCCGTCTTCCGCGTCATCCTTGGCTGCTGGCAGGGTTGGGATGGGAGGCCCTGCAGCCCGTCACGCGGCTGGCGCGCCACCGTTTTCGCGGGCGCCACGCGCGCGCATTGCTGGCCGGCCTGGGCGCGCATGCCATGCTGCCGCTGGAGCACCTGGGTACGTCTGCCATCGCTCTGGCGCTGGGCATTGCCGGCCACGCTGTGGGCTGGCCGTTTCCCCGAGGCGGCTCGCAGATGATCGCCAACGCATTAGCTGCCTACGCACGGTCGCTGGGGGTGGAGATTCGCACCGGAACTCGAGTGACCTCGCTCAAGGAATTGCCACGCGGCGCCGATGTGCTGTGCGACATCACGCCACGCCAGTTGCTGAACATCGGCGGGCAGGAACTCCCGCCTGCCTTGCGGCGCCGCCTGAAGCGTTACCGCTATGGCATGGCTGCTTACAAAGTGGATTGGGCGCTAAACGGGCCGATTCCATGGAAGGCCGAGGAATGCCGCCGTGCCGGAACTCTACATCTGGGCGGCACTCTCGACGAAATTGCGGCCGCGGAGCGTGCCACCTGCCACGGGCAACATCCGGAGCGCCCCTTTGTACTGCTGGCGCAGCACACCCTTTTTGATTCCACCCGTGCCCCTGCCGGCCGGCACACCGTCTGGGCTTACTGCCACGTGCCCAACGGCTCGCAGGAGAACATGCTGCCGCGCATCGAAGCCCAGATCGAGAGCTTTGCTCCAGGGTTTCGCAACCTGGTTCTGGCGCGCTCTGTGATGCCGCCCGCGGAACTGGAAGCACACAATGCCAATCTGGTGGGCGGCGATATCAGCGGCGGCAGCATGGAGTTTCGGCAGATGTTCCTGCGCATGACCTCCCGGACAGCCACCTCGTCCCCCTGGCGCGTCTACTTGTGCTCTTCCTCAACTTTTCCCGGCCCCGGCGTGCACGGCATGTGCGGCTACTTCGCCGCCAAGGCCTGCCTGCGCTCCCGCTGAATTTGTTTCTTCACCACCGAGGCACAGACACAAAACTGAAGCAAAATGACCGGCTGAAGGTATTCCAAAATTGTGCGTTGACGCCTGATGTCCGGCTGATGAGTGAGTCACCGGGCAGCTTTGGGGAGTGGACTAACTCCCGTCGGTAGACGCCCTGCAACTGCGTTGCGGAGCTTGGCGCCGGCTCTCCGATTGTAGGAGGCGGGCAGGCGAAGGTCGCGTTCAGCTAACCTTTCGAAATTCGCTGTACTCTGGTTCGGAGTTGTCAGGTACAACCTGTCAATTCCGAGCACCATCCGACCCTCAGTGTGTCGTCGCCATCCTTTAGGTTCCATTCGGTAGACGTCTGCTATGCTCAATGTGTCCTCCAAGCGTCGTATTCCCCTCATTCTCCACGTGGAAGACGATAAGGCCCAAGCGGAAACCTTGAAAAGTATTCTTGAAGGAAGTGGCTTTCTCGTTCTGCACGCCAGCACCGCGGAGGATGCGTTACGTTTATTCCAGCAGGAACCCAGCATTAGCTTGGTCCTTGCTGACCACATGCTGAGTGGAAAAACAGGAACTCAACTCGCGGCTCAGATCAAGAAAATCAAACGCACTGTTCCGGTAGTGATGCATTCCGGGCATCCGCCTGTCAGTATGAACAACATTGACGGGTTCATTGACAAGGGCGAGCCCCCCGCCACCCTTGTAGATTTCATCGTTGAGCTAGTCCGCCGTTTTTGGCAGTGATCAGTCCAGTGGTACAAGTCAGCCGCGTCATGTCGGCTCGCACTATGCAGGTTTTGGGGTTTTTCGTGATGCCCGCTCTGACCGCAAGCGCTCGTACCGCGCCGCCAGTTCGTCAAGCTCAGCATCAGTGAGCTTCTCAATGCTCATCATGTCGTTGTGTGCAGAATGTATTGCATGTATCACTTCATCAAGCTTCAGATGGATGGCGCGAGCATCCCGATTTTGTGTGTTCTGAATCAGAAACACTATTAGAAACGTGACAACCGTAGTCCCGGTGTTAATAATCAGTTGCCAAGTGTCGGAATACTCATACTTCGGTCCCAGGAGGGCCCAAGCGAAGATAGTGCCCATGGCCGTAATAAAAGCCCAGGGTGATCCCACCCATCCCGCAATTTTCGTAGCAGCCTTGCCGAACCACGAACTGAGCAGATCATTGTGACGTTGCATTCGATTCCTCCCCGGACAGCACCGTTTTAGATGCAAACTGGAGTGTTCTTTGGTGTCGATTGGCGAACACGACCTTTTCCCCTCGACCGGAGTTACTGCCCCGAGTTCTGCTCATTTGCTCGGTTCGGAGCCGGGCTCCGTTTGGGGGCTCCCTCGCGTCGGCGGCTTTGGCTTTGACTTTTTCGGCCAGCACTCGTGCAAGTTCTCAGCAAGCAGCAGCAGCCGAAGGTCACCGCTAGCTGCCTTGCGATTACAGATGCCACAGATGGACACAACCAAATGACGATTGTTTGGACACACTTCTCGCCGAAATTTTTTCGCGGACACCATTGGGCGCGTGAGGACCTGGTTTGGAGTGAGTACCTCGACTATATGCACGCCTAATGCCACTTTTGGCCGCGAGAAAAGGTGCACCCGAAGGGGGGATTCGGTAAATATTGCCCATACTTATGTATCCGCTTCCAACGCCGCGAGCACAGGAGATAGGCAGCTATGATTGACCACCAGTCACTATGGAGCCATAATGAATTTGGGTGCAGGGCGTGCCACTGTATGTCGCTTGTCCTCTGGCTGAATCTGAAGATACTTCCGGTATTGGGGGTAGGGCTTTTCTATGCTCACGCCCTTGGAACGATGCGTAATCATCCAATCAGATCAGAGTACGAGTAAACACCTCAGCGGCAAGGAAGCAATCGCCGGCAGAAACTTGCGATCGGCCTCCTGGTCCCCCTCGCCAAATTACCCATTACGCTCATGCCGGGGTCTAGAAGAGAATACCGCCGTGTGCCCTTTGCGGCTGAGGCTAAGGTGTACAGTAGCAGCTACGAGCAAGATGGCTCGATTGCTAACCTCAGTTTGGGAGGGTGTTTCTTCGCTACGGGCAAGCCCTCGCAGACAGGCACGCTCCTACAAGTTTCCTTTTACAGCTCGGGTATGGTGCTGAGGGGGAAGGGTGTTGTGCGACATGTTCTGCCGAACTCCGGCATGGGAATCGAGTTTTCTGATGTCAGCCCGCAATTCCGAGCTGCGATTTCATTCCTCATCAGCCCTATCATATAACGCGGAGCTTGCCTGTGCTGGAGCACCGCCATCGCATGGGTCGCCGTTTTCTAGAACCTGACCTCTTTAGTTTCCCGGCACCACCCAGCAGAAATTCCCAAAGGGAAGACGGGCAGGAGTTGCTCCGGAAGGGAGCGTGAAAGGCAAGATCGTGCTCATGCCGCGTATCGCTTCAGGCAGGAGCAGCGTAAGCGATCTACGCCGCAGGAAGAAACAAATTGAAGACAGTGCCGTGTCGGCCAGGGTTGGTGCTGCTCTTCACGCGCAGCGAACCCTTATGTTTCTGCACAACCCCCTTTACGAATGACAATCCCATGCCGTGGCCGTCCGGTTTCATGGTGAACCCTTCCTGAAACATCTGCGGAAGGAGAGTCTCGGGTATACCGGAGCCGTTATCAGCAATCGTTATGCGCACGCCACTTCGTTGCTCGCCGCACCATTCGTGCCCCTCAGACAGTCTAGCCAGAATCTTCCCGCCTTCAGGCATTGCTTCCGCTGCGTTCAGCAGTAGATTTGAAAACACCTGCCGCAGTTGAGGGGCGTAGCTTGCAATCGTGACATCAGAGGAGTATCGCGTGTGAACCGTAATTCGCGCTCTTTCAAATCTCAGCTTGTAAAATTCAACCACGGTGGTGAGCAGTTTGCTCACATTGGTTTTCTCCTTGACCGAGAAAGGTCTTCCCTGACCCAGCATAGCGTGAGCGATCTGCGAGAGGCGAGACACCTCTTCTTTCGCAAGGGCTAGATAAGTGTGTCCCTTTTCACTCAGCGTAGCTTCAGCTTCAAGCAAGTAGAGCAGATTAGAAAGAGAATCGAGCGGGTTTTTTATTTCGTGGGCAGCAGAGGCGGACGAAGGCGCTTCATCACGTGGTCTCATTTTCCTTTCTGGCTGGCTCCCTCCGTGCCCATCAGACATAAACACCTTCAAGGTGTGCGATGCGGGAAATCTCGGGGGGTTGTCCGGAGCTACTAAATGATATTACTTGATAACACAGCGTCCCCATGTAAGACCGAGGGGGAACGTGATTTAAGACCAAGGGGGAACGTGCGTTGTTGGCCGTGAGAGCTGAAACACGCTTCGCTCCTGCTTCTGGTCTATAATGCCACACCATTCAGAGACTCTGCCCAGCAACTTCAAACAGCAAGGAGTGCAGGAAAATGAAAAAACTGCTCACGCTACTCTTCACGGCTGCCCTGGCGCTGTCGCTTACCGCTGCCACCTTCGCGCAGGACGCCGGTCAGACGGCGGAAACCAAAAAAGAAGAAAAGGCGGAAAAGAAGGCGGCTAAAAAGAAGGCAAAGGCGGAAAAGAAAGCTGCCAAGAAGGAAGAAAAGGCGGAGAAGAAGTCTGCCAAGAAGCAAGAAAAAGCGGAGAAGAAAGCTGCGCAACCACAGTAGCTTCCGATCAAGCTCAAGGTTGCTCCGCCTTTACCTGACAACCGAAGCACTACGGGTTTTCCGCTTAACCGCCTTTTTGGTCAAGCGGGCAGATTGGCGTCTTAAGCCGCTTTTCCAGATGCTGTGTCGGTCTCAGATTCTGTCTCTTTCACCGGAATGCGTTTGCCTGATGCGTGAAGCAGATCAGCATTAATCTCCCCGCCCAGGAGAACGGCGAATGCCGTCCAATAAAGCCAGACCATCAGCGCAATGGCAGCTGCTAGTGTTCCGTACATCTTATTCAGGTTAGCGAAATGCTGGAAGTAGAAACCCAGGGCCCACGAAAGCAGAATCCAGCAGCCGATTGCGATCACTGCACCAGGCAGAGTTCGCTTGAACTTCTGCTTGACGTTTGGGGCGAGAAAATAGATCAGTTCAACGGCCAGCACCGTAAATCCCACTGCAATTGACCACCGCAAATATGGCCATATCGCTGTAAAAACCGAGCCTAGTCCGGCTTTGCCCGCCAGCCACCCGCCGAAATTTGGGCCAACAAGCATAAGGGCCAGTGCAACTATCAGCAGAAATCCAATCAGGAATGTCAGGCCTATTGCCAGCGGACGTGTTTTCCAGAATGGGCGGTTCTCTTCGACATCGTACGCTATATTGAGCGCCTCCATCATGCTGGAGAAACCGCCTGATGCCGCCCAAACCGTTCCGACGATTCCCAGCGACAGCAATTTACCCCGGTACGGTGTAATTACATCCCGCAGAACGGTTTTCACCAGCCCCATGCTGTCCTTCGGCATGAAACGGCCCATGAAGTCCAGTGCTTCGCCAAACAGGTGGTGAATGGGCAGATATGCCACGACAGCGGCAAACATGATCAGCAGCGGGAACAACGACATTACGAAGTAGTAGGCTAGACCCGCAGCCATCTGCAGCGTGTGCTTGCGCTGCACGTCATCGTACGTGCGTTCCAGTGCGCTTTGGATTTGGCGCAGCCGCATGGTTCCGCTCAATGAACATAGATGCTCGCGAAGGCTGATCCAACAACTCTGGAAAACTGCAGTAAGCCGCTGCTCCGTCGCCTCGATTCGGGCCCCGCGGATGCCGATGTCAGAATGTCACCCCTCACACCGCACCTAACAGGTACGACAGCACCAGCCCGCCCAGCAACAACGCATGCAGGCTGCCGCGCGCCTGCTGGCTGCTCACGCGCAGGCTTCCGAATGGAGGATAAAGCCAAATAGCGAACAATGCTGCTCCAAACAGAGTTCCCAGAATACCTACCATTCTGCCGAAGCGGATAGCCACAGCCACCACAACAACGGTAAAGAGAATTGGCGCCAGAATTTGATAGTGGCTGTTCCAGAACAGAATCGCCAGCAGGGATGCGGCAAAGCCGCAAAGGACAAATCCGATGGCCGAGTTCACCAGCTTGAGTCGCTGAAGACGTGGAGATCGCATGCTGCCGATGCGCAGTCCTCCCTCTTATTTGTTAGATGAATAGCCACGAGGAAACGTGGCGTTCCGGCGATTTTAGCAGCCGGATGCGAGTGGAAGCCGAGCCATTGGCCAGCCGCGGGTTGCAGGCTGTGGTTCCTTGTCTTAGGCCTGCGGATAGGTGGCGCCGCTCTGGCCCGGACCCAGCCACTTTGGATTCTGGTACGTGCCGTCGAAATCGTGCGTAGTCTTGTAAGGCTCGTAGCGCCCGTTCTGCGCCGCTTGTGCCGTCTTCGCCAGAAGGCTGGCGACTTCCTGACGATTCATGGTCCGGAAACTGCTGGCTGCATTCAGCGCCTGCCGCAGAATCTGCATGGAATCGCAGCCGGTGATGACCACGCTGGTGGGCAGGTTCATGGCATAGTGCAGGCACTCGACAGGCGTAACCGTCTTGCTGGCCAGAATGTTGCTGTCGCCCATGGACTTCATGCCCAGCACGCCAATCTTGTGCTCCACCAGCGCCGGCAGCACCTTCTTCTCGAAGCTTTCGAAGTGCGCGTCCATCACGTTGAGCGGCATCTGCACCGCATCGAAGGTGAAATGGTAGGCGAAGGCGGTATGAAGCATCTTCAGGTGTACATCCGGATTTTTGTGTCCGGTGAAACCAATATATCGGATCTTGCCCGCTTTCCTTGCCGCCAGCGCCGCCTCCATACCGCCGCCAGGGCCTAAAATCTTCTCCGGATCGGATATCCGGATCACCTCGTGGAACTGCAGCAGGTCAATGTGGTCGGTCTGCAGGCGCTTCAGCGATTCATCAATCTGCTGCGCGGCGGTTTTGCGGTCGCGTCCGTCAATTTTGGTCATGAGAAAAGCTTTCTGCCGGTAGCTGTTCTGCAGTGCCTTGCCCATGCGGACTTCGCTTTCCCCGTCGTTGTAGTCCCAGCAATTGTCCATGAAGTTCATGCCATGATCGAGCGCGGTGCGGATGATGCGGATGCTCTCGCTGTCATCCTGCTGCATGCCGATGTGGTAACCGCCCAGCCCGACGATGGAAACCTTCTCGCCCGTGCGCCCTAGGGTTCGATATTGCATCTCGCCGCTCTTCTCCGCGAATAGTGACTGTGAAACCCCGGAAGAAACCAGGGCGGTAGTGAGACTCAGCTTGACGAATTCGCGACGGTCCATGCTGCCCTTCTTACGCGGCGCTGATATTCTCGGCGGGAGCCGATTCACTCGGCTTGGTTTTTTGCCAGGTGTAGTAGATGCGATGGATTACGGTAATGTTGGAGAACACCGCCAGCACCCACAGAACGGGTGCCATGTGGTTGAAGACGGCGCCGATGATCACCAGCACCAGGCGCTCCGGCCGCTCCAGAAAGCCCACCCGGCAGGAGCCAATCAGCGATTCCGCCCGCGCCCGGGTGTAGCTCACCATCACCGAACCGGTCATCACCACCGCCACCAACACAACATAGAAGAAACGGTTGGCGCGCGCGTAGTAGACCAGCAAGCCAAAGAAAATCGCCACATCGCTGTAGCGGTCCACCACCGAGTCGAAGAAGCCGCCAAAACGCGTCACCCGGTTGCTGGCGCGGGCCACGCGTCCGTCCACCAGGTCCATAAAGCCGGCGGCGAACACCACCAGCCCGGCGTAGAAAAACATGGCCCGCTGGTTGGCGCCGCTGGCATAACCGAAAAAGCAGGCAGCGATAAGGTTAATCACCAGCCCCAGGAAGGTGAGCACGTTGGGACTGATGCGGGCAATCGCCATGTAGCGGACAATCGCCGTCAGCAGCACGCGGCAGCCGCGCCCGAACGCACCTGTCCAGCTCATTGCGCCTCGTCGTGGATAGTGGTCAGGCTCAGGATTTCCAGTTCGCGCTTGCCCGTGGGTGTTGTGACCAGGGTGGTGTCGCCCACCTTCTTGTTAAGCAGGGCGCGCCCGATGGGCGAGGTGGTCGAAATCTTACCCTGGGAGACATCAGATTCTTCGCTGGTCACCAGCTCGTACTCGATCTCCTCTTCCTTGGTCGAGTCGTAGACCTTCACCTTGGAGCCCAGCCCCGCCTTATCCTTGGGGATATTGTTCATGTTGATCAACGACAGGTCGGCCATCCGCTTCTTGAGCTGGCCCAGGCGGGCGCGGACATACTCCTGGCGCTGTTTGGCCATGTGATACTCGGCATTTTCGCTGAGGTCACCGAGCGCCACAGCCTTTTTCAGTTCCTTGGGAAGATCGTGACTCAGTTCGTATTCCAGGGTTTCAATTTCTTCCTGGAGCTTGCGCTTGATGTGCTCCGGCATAACTGGCAGCAGCGATTATAACGCCAGCCGAGGCGCATTGGGGCGCAAGCCTGCTGCATTTCCCGAAGCTGCATTTGCTGGTCAAAGAGACAGCTAACAGATAGACCCAAAAGGGGAACACGGAACAGACAGAGTGTCACCAAAGAGATTTTCCGCATCCAAGTGCGCGCCCACACTGTCGCTCTAACCTCAACCTGGAATTGACGTTTCAGGTACCCCTAGTTATAATGAACTAGGTAGTTCCTCTGGCTAGGCCTGCGTTCGCGGGTGCCCTTCATGATGATCAGTGATGCCAATTTCCACATCGGTGACAAGGTTGTCTATCCCAATCACGGCGTAGGCATTATCGAACAAATCAGCAGCCGGACCATCGGCGCGACCGTGGAGAAGTTCTACCTGCTTAAGATTAAGTCCAGCAGTCTCAAGGTGATGGTGCCATTCAGCAACGTCAATACTGTGGGCCTCAGGCGGGTGGTGCGCAACGGGGAAATCCAGAAAATACTGGACTTCCTCAATGATGGGGAGTGCAACAACAACGCCGATTGGAAGTACCGCTTCAAAGAGAACTCGGAACGCATGCGTACCGGTTCCCTGCTGGACGTGGCCGCCGTGCTGAAGAGCCTGCTGGTTCTGAACCAGACCAAGCCTTTGTCCTTCCGGGAGAAGAAGATGCTGGAACGGGCCCGTTATCTGCTGATTAGCGAGCTCTCCCTGGCAAAAAACCAGGATGAAGAGCATGTGGAGCAGTTATTGAATAAGGCCCTGGCTAAATCCAAACTGCGCTTTCCAGAGGCTGCCCCGGTCGAAGCCTGAGTCGCTCTCCAGCTCTGTCCTGATTGCCTGAGTGTTCTACCCTAAGCGCTTTCCTGCCCTCGGGAAACTACTTGCAGGAGTCCTACCCTGTGTTCCCGACGCGCAAACCTATACGGCATATGCTCATCCAAGTTAGTGATGACTTCAGGAATCCTGCATATCATTCGCCTGGGGCAGACGCGGGACAAATACGACCGCCTGATCGCCGATTATCAGATTACGTACAACGTGCCTGATGGAGGCTCTTTTTATCGCACCATGCGGGGCGACGAAGAATTGGAAGAGTTTCTAACCAATAACGCCGTTGTGCCGACCGGGGAAAGGGAGCGGGCGATGGCAGCGCTGCGCGAACATGGCAATGCCACTATCCCCGGAGTCGAAATTCCGGTGCACGAGACCGCACCCCTGGGCATGGCGCAGGATCCCAGCGATTACTAGAAGAGTTTTTAAGTTCCGTTGAAAGGAATTTGAAACTGGAAACTTGAAGCTCGAAACTCCCCTATAATTCCTGCGTGGGTTCGGACCAGACCACGTCAGCATCCACTCCCGGTCGCCTTCTCGCCCTTGACGTGGGCTCAAAAACCATCGGCCGAGCGGTCTCCGACCCCCTGGGCATCACTGCCCAAGGTCTGGAGACCATCCGCCGCGAGAACAAGCGTGCTGATTTTGAACAACTTGCCCGCACCATTGCCGAGTACGGTGTCTCCGAGATCGTGGTCGGCTATCCCCTGCACATGAGCGGCGCCGCCGGAACGCAGTCATTGAAAATGAAGGAGTTCGCCGAGGAACTGCACCGGCGCTTCGGCCTGCCCGTTCATCTTTGGGACGAGCGTCTTACCTCGGCGCAGGCCAACAGGGTCCTGCGCGAGACCGACATGAGCATTCGCCGCCGCGCCCAGGTGGTGGATAAACTGGCCGCTGTGCTCATTCTGCAGTCCTTCCTGGAAGCTCGGGGCAACAGTCGTTAATGACCTGACGCAGCATTCTCCTGCAAATCAATGACTTATGGGCTGAGCTGCCGTTGATGTCCTATTGAGGCGCCGTGCATTGCTATCCCGCAGGGCAGGCGCCAAGTTGTTCTCGCGTAAGGAGGACGACTATGGCGCTGCAAGAGATTCCCGCATTTTCCAAGCTGAAACGGCCGAGGGCGGAACGCGGGGAAGAACTGGGCTTCGCTCCAGCCACCCGCATCCAACAAAGCTTTGTAGCGGCGGCAGAAAAGAAAGTGCTGCTCTGGCTGGCCGCCCGCACCCCGGCGTGGATCAACTCCGATCACCTGACGGCCCTGGGCTTTTGCGGGAATATTGCCGCTGGCGTGTGCTATGCGTTGGCCGCTTGGGAACCCATGATGCTGCTGGGCGCGGTGGCCTGCCTGGCAGTCAACTGGCTAGGCGACAGCCTGGACGGCACGCTGGCGCGCGTGCGCAACCGGCAGCGGCCACGCTACGGCTTTTACGTGGACCATGTGATTGATACCTTCTCCGCCTTCTTCCTCATGGGTGGGCTGGCGCTCTCCGGCTACGTACATTCCGCCGTCGCCATGGGCATGCTGGTGGCGTTCCTCATGCTTTCGGTTGAGGTCTACCTGGCCAGCTACACCCTGAAAACCTTCCGGCTTTCGTACGCCAAATTCGGGCCTACGGAGATTCGCATTCTGCTGGCCATAGGCAGCGTTGCACTGCTGTTTCGGCCGGCGGTTCACGTTTTTGGCCGGCTTTACCTGCTTTTTGACGTGGGCGGGGTAATCGCGATCGCTGGCATGGTCAGTATTTTGACAGTGTCAGCTATTTGTCACACCGTACAACTCTATCGCGAGGAGCGCCTGCAATGAGCGCGCAGGACAGAGTCTGGCGCGCAACCGGGTGGCGCTGGTGCAAGTTCAGCCTAGTTGGCGCGGCGGGGATTGCTGTGCAACTGGGCATGATGGCGCTGCTGACCGCTGCCGCCGTGGATTACCTGTTGGCGACGGCGCTGGCAGTAGAAGCGGCGGTGCTGCACAACTTCGCCTGGCACCAGAATTTCACCTGGAGCGACCGCGGCGGCGCGGTACGGCGAAGGCTGGCGCGGTTTCACGCGACCAACGGCGTCATTTCCATTCTCGGAAATCTGGCGCTGATGCGGCTGCTGGTGGGACGTTTTGGGATGCCACCGGTACCGGCGAACCTGCTCAGCATCACGGCATGCTTTGCGGCCAACTTCTTTGCTGCGGACCGACTGGTGTTCTTGGCAGCCAGCGAGGCACCACTTTGCCGTCGCTAGGGCGCTCCCTCGCGAGGCTCGGGTCGCGCCGCAGTATGGTTTATGCCGTTAACCCAGGGCTCAGCGGCGCTACTTACCCAGCTCGTGAGTGGGCGTCACCCATGAGCAGCACGGTTCGTTGCGAGAAGGGAACGTAAATGAGGGCGGCGCTGGCCGCCAGGGCCAGTCCCAGGCCGATTTGCGGCAACAGCAGAAAAGGCGCCAGCGCCCACAGCTCATCGAGAGCAAATGTGAAGGGAAACAGGCGATGGAATTTGTCGGTAAGACTGCGCACGTCGAAGCTAACGGCGGCCAGCAGGTACAAACGGATGGGAATGCCGACCGCGGCGGTAACCACCAACACCACAACCAGCCAGGCCCAGTGCGTGAACGCGCTTTCCAGTAAGTCCTCAATCGCGCGCAAGCGGGCGAGCGCGGCAATATAAAAGCACAAGTACATAACCTGAATCAGGAGAAACAGAATGCGGACGTAGCGGCGTGGGACGGCGGGCACATCTTCCGGCTTGGTGAGGACGGCGGCAACGCGCCCATTGAGCGCCGGACTGATGGATTGAACTGGCGCTGCCGGGGGCGCCGTTGCAGTGCCAGTGGCCTCCACCGACGCCAGGAAACGATAGCCGCGGCGTGCCAGGGTCTCGATAAACCTGGGATTGGCGGCGGAGTCGCCCAGGGTTTCGCGCAGACGGTTGATGACCGTATTCAGGCCGTGGTCGAAGTCGACGAAGGTGTCGGCCGGCCATAGCTTCTGGCGGATTTCCTCACGTGTGACCAGCTCGCCGGGCCGCTCCAGCATCATGATGAGCACCCGAAACGGCTGCTCGGGGAGGCGCAGGCGCACGCCCGCCTTGCGCAGTTCGCCGGTGGCTGGGTCGGCTTCGAAGGTGGCAAAACGGTAGACGAGCCTGGTGGGCGCAGCGTCCATGCCTAGCCCATGTTAGCGCAAGCCATGCCGACCGCCGCCAGGGAGCACCCTGGTGTAAAATGCAGATGACGACCCACGCAGCAATCCCCTTGCCGTTCTTCTCTCCGTCGGGACGTGGCGCAGCCTGGTAGCGCACTTGCTTGGGGTGCAAGGGGTCGCCGGTTCAAATCCGGCCGTCCCGACCA